>JAQSYB010000213.1 GCA_029256365.1 Clostridia bacterium | reverse complement strand
TACACCGTATTTCATAGCTCACCAAATCCTTTATGGTAGGATTCACCCCGCACAATTCACAGGCTTCATTTTTCTGCAAGCTTATTTCATCAATATTCATCCTCAATCCATCCAAGAATAGCATTCTTCCCGATAGCACATCCCCCACTCCAAGCAATAGCTTTATTGCCTCAAGTGCCTGCATCGTTCCGATTACTCCTGCTACCGCACCCAATATTCCTTCGTCAGCGCAGGAGGGCACTGTCCCATCCTGGGGTGGTATTGGATAGATACATCGATAACATGGCGATACATCAGGAATAATGGTCATCAGTGTACCGATAAAACCAACAACTGCACCCTCAACAACGGGCTTTTTAAGTAAATAACAGCAATCGCTTATTAAATACCTAGCTGTAAAATTATCGGTGCAATCAATCACCACATCATATTCCTCGATGATATCCTCTATGTTCTGATCATCCAATCGAAATGTATACTTTTTTATTTTGACCTCTGGATTCAGCTTGTTCAGCTTTTCTTCAGCTGAGTCTACCTTTTTTTTGCCTAAGTCCTCTGTAAAATGCAGTATTTGCCTTTGAAGGTTAGACAATCCAACTCTATCAAAATCAGCGATGCCAATGGTTCCAACACCAGAAGCAGCCAAATAATATAAAACAGGAGATCCAAGTCCTCCCGCCCCTACTACAAGTATCTTTGAATTAAGAAGCTTCTGCTGACCTTCTACACCTATATCATCCAATATAATCTGCTTCGAATATCTCGACAACTGACCTTCATTCAACATTCCCATCACCTCATAAAAGAATATATATCTATATTATAGCTTTATTTAGGAGCGAAAGCATACAAAAAATATAAATAACAGAAGCAAAGGATGCTTCTGCTATTTATAGACTTCTCCAAGCAGTTCTTTGCGCAATCTATTTTACAACTACCTTATATTCCTTCATCCATGTGTCGATTTGTATCAAATAAGCGATCAGCTGCGGACCCTTCATGAGCTGCCCAAACCAAGGCTTGCCAAAGGATACCCCACCAGTCTCAACAATTTCGGAAACCGTCTCCTGATCAATCAACTGCAGTATAGGCGATTTGGGATCTGACAAAATTAATCTCATCCAATTTTGGACAATTCTTAAATATTCGGGATTGTGTGTCTTCGGATAAGGACTCTTCTTTCTATATAAAACCTCATCTGGCAATATACCCTTTAAGGCCCTTCTTAAAAGCCCCTTTTCTATGTTGTCACAATATTTGTAGCTCCAGGGTATGTTAAAGGCGTATTCAACAATTCTGTAATCTGCAAAGGGCACCCTTACCTCAAGGCTGTTGCCCATACTCATTCTATCCTTTCTATTTAAAAGTGTTACCATAAACCACTTAAGATTTAAATAGAATATTTCTCTCATTCTATGGTCTTCAGCACTTTCACCTTCTAGCTTGGGGACCTCGCTTAAGGTTTCCATATACCTGGAATTTACGTAGTCCTCTAGTGGCAAGCTGCTGTATTCCCTTGACAATATGCTCTTTCGCTCCTTAACAGCTCTTGACCAAGGGAAGGTCGTGGAATTAATAAGTTCTGGCTCCCTAAACCAGGGGTAGCCTCCAAAAATCTCATCTGCGCACTCGCCGGATACCGCTACGGTTGCGCCCTTCCTCACTTCCTTGCAGAACAGGTAAAGTGATGAGTCGATGTCCGCCATACCTGGCAAATCACTGGCTTTTACTGCCTGCTTCAAAGCAGATGCCAATTCAGCATTGTTTAGCACGATATTGTGGTGGTTGCTCTGGATAAAGCTAGACATGATATTGATGTATTTAGCATCTGCATCAGGCTGGAAGCTGTCAGACTTGAAATACCTGTCATTGCCTAAGTAGTCTACTGAATAAGTATTCAAAGCACCCATGCCTTTGTCCTTATAATACTTGGCAGCTATGGCCGATATTGCGCTGGAGTCCAAGCCTCCTGAAAGAAAGGTGCAGACTGGTACATCGGATACCATCTGTTTTTCTACAGCATCAATAAAAAGCGCCCTTACTTTTTCGGCAGTTGTGTCTAAGTCGTCCCCATGGATTTTGCTTTGAAGCTTCCAGTATTCTCTAAGCCTCATTTTGCCTTCTACAAAGCTAAGGCAGTGTCCTGGAGGTACTTCATTGATACCTTTGAATACGCCATTCCCAGGTGTTCTACCAGGTCCCAAGCCAAAAATCTCAAGTATTCCCTCACTGTCAATAACCGGCTCTACCTCGGGGTGAGCCAGCAATGCCTTCAATTCAGAGCCAAATATAAAGGAGCTGCCCTTTTGTGTATAAAAAAGAGGCTTGACCCCTAAGGGATCTCTAGCTGTAAAAAGTTTTTGGTGATTTTCATCCCAAATACCAAAAGCAAATATTCCATTAAAGTGCTTCACACAGTCTTCTCCCCATTCAATATAAGATGTTAGAAGCACCTCTGTATCTGAATATGACTGAAAGCTATAGCCTCTGCTTTTCAACTTATCCCTTATCTCGGATGTATTATAAAGTTCTCCATTGTATATGATGACATAGGTATTATCCCCTATGACCTTTATCATAGGCTGTCCTCCACCCTCCGGATCCACAACCGTAAGTCTCCTATGCCCTAACAAAACATGAAGGGATGAATATACTCCAAAGCTGTCCGGACCCCTTTTGGATAATGTATTTGTCATCTTCTCCATGATAGGCTTTTCAGAGCTTAAATTTTTCTGTGTGTCTACCCATCCAATTAAACCGCACATGTACACGCCTCCTCCATAAGCAAAATTAACAATAATAATCATATTATGCAATGAATAATCTCATGGTGCTATTCCCTAGGCCATACAGGCTGTGTGTCAAAACCCTGCTCTGCATCATATTCTGATTATGAGCGAAATTAATAAGGAAGGAGAGATACTTGTGAGCCTTTTTAGCTTGATTCTTATCGCAGCAGCAGTTAGCTTGGATGGCTTTTGGGGTGGTTTTGCCTTTGGGCTGCGAAAAATCAAGATACCCTTTGGTTCCCTATTAATCATATCCTCATGGTCGGTGCTTTGTACCATGGTAGCTATGCTAATCGGATATTATCTAAGAAATGTGATTCCTATAGAAATGGCTAAATATATAGGTGCATTGCTTCTTTTACTTCTAGCACTTTACACCTTGAAGCAAGGCTATGAGCATAGAAAAGAAAATAAGGGAGCATTCAAACCTAAAATAAACCTTCACGATCTGACGAAAATACTTCAGAATCCCTTGTTGGCAGACTATGATAATCAAGATGACATCAAACCAATGGAGGGCACACTTCTGGGTCTGGCCGTTGCAATGGACGCATCTATTGCTGCTTTTACCATTGCACTTTTGGGGATTAACCCTTTTGGCACACCGTTTTTGTTTGGTGCTGCACACTTTGCCATGATTGGAGCCGGCAATGTTCTGGCAAGGACAAATATAGTTGGAAGCCTAGGAGAAAAATTCGCTTTATTACCAGGCTTTATACTTCTTATATTAGCGGTTCTTAGATTCATATAAGAGTTTCGGGCAGACACATTGGTCTGCCCCTACATATAAAACATGGTCACGAAACTTACAACAAAGAGAAATGGTGCTTGTATTAGGCGCATTTATGAAGCTTGTATTTGTACTCTGTGAAATATTTCGGAAAAATTCGTAATTGCCGGCAAGGATGCCGGCAGCCCATCAATTGGCAGGATGCCAGTTTTGATGGGGTAGAATTTTTCTGGAATATAAGCAGTTAAGTACAAAACAAGCTGAATATTTTGCGCAGGATACAAGCACCATTTCTCATAGCTGTACTTTCAACGTGGAACCAATAACAATACTGCAAAGTATAAAGGATGCTGTGGGCAGCATCCCCTACGCCTATCCAGTTGTCAAACGTTTCTCTCCCTCGATGTCTTTTATGGGTGCAATGTTTTGTGTGACCTCCATGGTCCCGATATATTCCCCATCTTCATCTCTTACAGCAAAATATCTGATATACACATACAGCTGCCCCATCTTA
>JAQSYB010000212.1 GCA_029256365.1 Clostridia bacterium | reverse complement strand
AGTAAAAGGGAGGAAGCGGCATTGAAAATAAATGAAGTGCATATAAAAGATGTGCTTCCAGGCAGCATAGCAGAGGAACTCGAGATAGAAAAGGGCGATATGCTTGTTACGATTAATGGAGCAAGGGTATTAGATATAATAGAATATAAATATCTTATAACGGATGAATATTTAGAGTTGGAAATCAGAAAACCAGACGGTGAAATCTGGACCTATGAATTAGAGAAGGAATATGATGAGGACTTAGGTATTGTTTTTGACGGAATTATTGATAACCCGAAGTCGTGTCATAATAAATGTATTTTTTGCTTCATAGATCAAATGCCTAAGGGAATGAGAGAAACATTGTATTTCAAGGATGATGATACAAGATTGTCCTTCCTGATGGGGAACTTTATCACTCTGACGAATATGAAGCGAGAAGAACTAAATAAGATAATTAGATACAGAATAAGCCCTATTAATGTATCTGTACATACGACGAATCCAGAGCTGCGCGTACAAATGTTGAACAACAAGAACGCAGATAAAATTATGGATTATCTCAAACTCCTTACTGAAAATGAAATAGAGGTAAAAGCGCAGATTGTGCTTTGTCCCGGTGTAAATGATGGAGAAGAACTTACACGGACACTAAGGGATTTATCAGAGATGGTTCCCTCTTTAAGCACAGCAGCAATCGTACCCTTGGGACTAACAAAGTACAGAGAGGGCTTGCATGACTTAAAGGAAATCACCAAGGAAAAAGCAGAAGAAATCATCACTCAGGTAGAGGCGCTGCAAAAAGAATTTTTGGAAAAGCTGGATACCAGATTTGGCTTTTTATCAGATGAATTTTATTTAATAGCGGAAAAACCCTTGCCGGCGTATGATACATATGAGGACTTCAAGCAGCTAGACAATGGAGTTGGTCTCATAACATTGTTTAGAGATGAAATCAATCATTCTCTTAAACTGATAGAGAATTTGGATTATCATACACAAAACAAAAAGCTGTATATTGTAACAGGCCGATATGCATATCCCATCATGGAGGAAGCTGTTGCGAGTATCAAGAAAAGAATTCCTTCTTTGAATATAGAGGTATCTGTTGTTGACAATGATTTCTTTGGTCACAGTGTTAAGGTGTCCGGATTGATAACTGGTCAGGATATCATAAATCAAATGAAGAGCAAATTGGAGAAACAAGTAGATAATATATTGCTTATTCCCAATAGCATGCTGAGAAGCGGGGAAGAGGTTTTCTTAGATGACATCACAATGACGGACATCGAAAAGAAGCTAGAAGTAAAAATGGTTGCCTGTCAGCAGGACGGCAGTGACTTAATTGAAAAGCTAGTGAATATAATAAAATAACAACGACATAAGAAGAAGTTAATTTGGAGGTTTTAGAATGGCAAAGCCAGTAGCAGCAATCGTGGGAAGACCTAATGTAGGCAAATCCACGCTGTTTAACAAAATTGCAGGCAGGAGAATTTCAATAGTTGAAGATACACCAGGCGTAACAAGAGATAGAATTTATACAGATGCAGAATGGCTGGACAATAAATTTACTCTTATCGATACAGGTGGTATCGAGCCTTACAGTGAGGATATCATTCTTGTTCAAATGAGAAGACAAGCAGAAATCGCCATAGATATGGCAAATGTAATTGTATTCTTAGTAGATGGACAGGAGGGTGTTACTCCAGCAGACCAAGAAGTAGCAGTTTTGCTTCGCAAGTCCAAGAAAAAGGTTGTACTAGTTGTGAATAAGATCGATGCACCGAAATACAAGGACAACGTCTATGAATTTTTTAATCTTGGTCTAGGTGAGCCCATCGGAATTTCAGCAGCTCAAGCCTTGGGAATAGGGGATATGCTGGATGAGATCGTAGCAGGCTTCCCAGAAACAGATGAGGATGAATACGATGAATTTACCATTAAGGTAGCCGTAGTGGGCAAACCCAATGCGGGCAAATCCTCTCTTGTAAACAAGATTATAGGTGAGAATAGAGTAATCGTAAGTGATGTAGCAGGTACAACCAGAGATGCAATCGATACGCCTTTTGAAGTAGGTGAAGACAAATATGTTTTCATCGACACAGCGGGTCTTAGAAAAAAGAAGAAGATATTTGAAAATATAGAAAGATACAGTGTAGTAAGAGCTTTGACAGCAATTGAAAGGGCAGATGTATGCTTACTCGTTATTGATGCAGAAGAAGGCATCACTGAGCAGGACAGTAAAATTGCCGGTTATATCAATGAACAAGGCAAAGCCGCTGTGATTGTTGTAAACAAATGGGACTTACTAGAAAAAGACGACAAAACCATGAATAAATTCATAAATGATATCAAGCAAGAACTTCCTTTTATGGCCTATGCACCTACCGTATTTATATCAGCTTTGACGGGTCAAAGGGTTGTAAAGGTATTGGAGCTTGTAAAAACAGTGTCCAATAACCATGCCATGAGAATATCAACGGGTATGGTAAATGATATCATCAATGAAGCAGTATTGATCAATCAACCAGCAATATCCGGTGGAAGAAGACTAAAGATTCTTTACACCACACAAGTGGCTGTTAAGCCGCCAACCTTTGCATTGTTCTTAAATGAGCCAGAATTAATGCATTTCTCCTATCAAAGATATCTAGAGAATCAACTAAGAAAGTCATTTGGCTTTGAGGGGACACCAATTAGATTTTTATTAAGAAAGAGAGAGTAGGGGGATTTTAATGGATTCAACATTATTAAAATATGTATTAGTGAGTGTTATTGCATACTTTCTAGGCAATTTTGCCACCTCATATATTGTATCCATGCGATCGGCACATATAGATATAAGAAAGCATGGCAGTGGCAATGCAGGGGCTACCAATGTATTAAGAGTGCTTGGCGCAAAAGCGGCAGCGGTTACATTTATAGGGGATGCCCTAAAGGGTGTTATAGCAGTATTAATCGGACGTTACATAGCAGGAAGCAATGGCGCATTGCTAGCAGGCTTGTTTGTTGTTGTAGGTCACAATTGGCCTGTAACTCTTGGTTTTAAGGGCGGAAAAGGTGTTGCGACTACAATAGGCTCAATGCTTGCCATCAACCCACTTTTGGTATCAATTGTTTTTGTGGTAGGGGTAATTGTCTTGATCACAACGAAATATGTGTCCTTAGCATCGATAATAGGAATGGTGATTTTTCCTATTGTTATGATTGTCTTTAAGCAAGGGATAGAGTATGTAGCCTTTAGTGTAGTCATTGCTATGTTAGCAATATTTAAGCATCGGACAAATATTGTTAGATTACTGAATGGAACAGAATCTAAGATAGGGAAAAAAGCAAAGGCTGAGTAGGAGGAAATGAATGTACAATATATCCATAATTGGCGCAGGGAGCTGGGGCACTGCTATTGCGATCGTACTAGCCAAAAAGGGCTGTAATGTAAAGCAGTGGGTGAGAAGACCAGAGCTATGCAGTCAAATAAGAGAAACGAGAGAAAATGTAACATATTTGCCAGGAGTAGTCTTGCCTAGCAATATTGATATAACAAGCGACATAGAGTACTGCTGCAAAAATAGCCATGTAATAGTGATAGCAACTCCATCCCATGCAGTGAGGGAGACCTTAAGCAATATAAAACCTTATGTTAACAATGAACAAATTATTGTTAGCATTGCGAAGGGAATCGAAAACGAGACCTTAATGAGAATGTCTGAAATCATAGAGGAAGTATTGCCGAACAATAAGGTTGCAGTGCTATCAGGACCTTGTCATGCTGAGGAAGTAGCAAAAGACATTCCTACAGCAATTGTTTCTTCGGCTAGAGAACGAAAAGTAGCGGAATACATACAAGATGTGTTTATGACACCAAAGTTCAGAGTATATACCAATCCAGATATGGTTGGTGTTGAATTAGGTGGTGCATTGAAAAACATAATTGCAATTGGTGCAGGCGTAATCGACGGTCTAGGCTTTGATGCACAGTAGAAACAGAAAGGCAGGTATTGCCCTAGGTGAAGGCAAATCCCTAGAGGACTTCCTTGGTGGAACCAGTATGGTTGTAGAAGGTGTAAGGACGACAAAATCAGCCTTTGACTTGGCCAAGAAGCTGGATGTTGAAATGCCAATTACCCAGGAAATATACAACCTGTTATATAACAAAGCGGACATTAAGAATTCGGTCATCAATCTGATGATGCGAGCCAAAACCCACGAAATAGAAGATGTAGCTGCTATAGACGGTATGAACTGGTAACAAGTCTAAAAACGGCTAAAATGGCTTGAAAGAGCTTAATACAGTACGAAGGATAAGAACTTTGTACTGTATTTTTTTGTAATAATCTTTGTTTCCCTACATATATATATACTGCTAATACATATAAGGTGGAAGTATATATTTAAGGAGGTAGGGCAAGTGGAAGGATTCGATGTATATCGCGATATAGCCGAGAGAACTGACGGTAGTATTTACATAGGTGTAGTAGGACCTGTTAGAACCGGCAAGTCAACCTTCATCAAAAGATTTATGGAATTACTGGTTCTCCCGAATATTGAAAATGAATTCAAACGTGAGAGAACAAAGGATGAGCTACCCCAAAGTGCAAATGGTAAGACAATCATGACAACAGAGCCAAAGTTTGTACCGAATGAGCCTATGGAGCTTACTCTGAGGGAGAATGCTAAGTTTCAGGTAAGACTTATTGACTGTGTTGGTTATCTTATAGATGGAGCTATGGGCCATCTTGAAAACAATTCTGTTAGACTGGTCAATACTCCGTGGTTTGAAAATCAAATACCTTTTGAAGAGGCTGCAGAGATTGGAACAAGAAAGGTGATAGCTGATCACTCAACAATAGGATTGGTTGTTACTACAGATGGATCTATCACAGAGCTGCCACGCAGAAGCTACATAGAAGCAGAGGAAAGAGTAGTTAGAGAGCTAAAGGAATTGGAAAAACCCTTTATCATCGTGCTAAATACTTCAAAGCCAGCTGCTCAAGAAACAATTGAACTGCGTGAAGCCTTAGAAACAAAGTATAGCACTCCTGTGGTGATTGTTGACTGTCAAAAAATGCAAATGGAAGACTTGGATGCAATATTGGAAAGAGTATTGTTTGAATTCCCAGTTAGAGAAATCAATTTCCATCTACCAAGATGGTTTGATTCATTGGAGTTGGATCACTGGCTAAAGGCAGACATGGTAAATGGCATTAAAAATAATATCAGTGATGTATACAGACTAAGAGACATAGACACAACAATAGCAAATATTAGAGAAATAGATAATCTTGAAAATGTAGCAATTGGTGATATGCGTCTGGGCGAAGGTGTAGTAAATGTTGCACTTGATCTGAAGCAAGGATTGTTCTATCGCGTTTTGGGCGAAGTATCAGGTTATGATTTAGATGGAGATTACCAGCTTATCAACCTGGTAAGAGACTTATCACAGGCAAAGCGTGAGTATGATAAGGTCAGAGATGCTTTGAAGGATGTAAAAGAATATGGCTATGGCATGGTAGCCCCATCTGTTGAGGAAATCAGATTAGAAGAGCCGGAAATAACCAAACAAGGCAATAAATTTGGTGTTAAATTAAGAGCCAGTGCTCCATCACTCCATATAATAAGAGCTGATATTGAAACAGAAATCTCACCACTTATTGGTACTGAAAAGCAAAGTGAAGAGTTTGTAACCTACTTTATGAATGAGTTTGAAAGCGATCCTGAAAGAATTTGGAACTCTAACATGTTTGGCAAGTCGCTGTATGATATGGTAAAGGAAGAGCTGCAAGGCAAGCTTTATAAGATGCCGGAGGATGTACAGGGCAAGCTGCAGTTAACACTTAACAAGGTTGTAAATGATTCTAAGGGTGGCATCGTTTGCATAATTATATAATGTATTAGCATAAAGAAAACTCCTGATTTTCATCAGGAGTTTTTTCACACTTTGGTCACATTCTTGCCGTAGAATATTTCGGACATTTCTTTTTTAAGCTTTGCTTTGATTTTCTTCTTTTCGCCTGCAAGTAAATCTTTCTTTGTGATACCGAAAAGATAATTATCCAAATCGAATTCCTTCAGTATCATTTTTGTATGGAATATGTTCTCTTGATATACATTTACGTCTATCATTTGGAATCTATCCTTGATATCTGTTGAGATATAATTTTGGATAGAATTGATTTTGTGGTCAATAAAGAATTTCTTGCCGTTCACGTCTCGCGTAAAGCCTCTTACTCTATAATCGATGGTCATAATATCTGAGTCAAAGCTGTGAATAAGATAATTCAGTGCTTTAAGTGGAGATATTCTGCCGCACGTAGATACATCTATATCAGCTCTAAAGGTACTGATACCGTCATCGGGATGACTTTCGGGGTAAGTATGAACGGTTATATGGCTTTTATCCAAATGGGCCACCACTGTATCAGGAAGAGGTCCTGGAGTTTCCACATCATGTGGATCGTGGACAAC
>JAQSYB010000211.1 GCA_029256365.1 Clostridia bacterium | reverse complement strand
TTACCAGGAGTGCATCCCAATAAGGAGCCTGCGAATAAAAATATCAACAAAAAACCAATAACACTTTTCATCTTATCACCGCCTGTATCATTGTTATATATATTCGACGTAAAAGTGTTTATATTAGTTGCATGGTTTCACATCATACTATCTACATCAGAGCAATTTCATTCAAAAGGACTCGTGATATAGTTATAAAGATAGAGCCATTATCATTGTTCATGTCTTTTTTATATCCAATATAGAAAGGAATAAGTTTCATACAAAAACCTAACAGAATGGTCATGGCTCCTGCAGATAATAAAAAATGAGCTCATATGAGCTCATTAGCATTCAATTATCTTATATTTTATATTCAGATTCGCTAAATCACTTTTTAGTGTTTCTAGATCATCTATATTACCATGCCCAACATTATGTACTACAATTATACAACTTTCTACATTGCTAAGTGCTTCTGATTTCAGCAATCTCTGCACACTACCAAGCTGTAAATGTGGGAACTGCGGTGTCCGGCACCATAGTTCCCCATGAAAAATAGTGTATGGGACAATATTCTTTCATATCTTTTGTGATAATGACTGCTGATTATGGATTTAGATCAATCGATAGAGGCATAGAAGTTAATGTATATAGCAGCTTAAATTCTTCTGAATGTGTTTCTATGCTGTCCAAATAATTTTTATGAATATCATCATCATCTATTTTTATATCTTCTGGTAAACGTATATAAACTTCATTTTTTTGACAATAGTATATCTTTTGATACAATTCATCTTTTTCATCTACAGGATCATAATTTATATCATAAAATGGCATTATAATACACTGATCAAAACCAAAACTAGTGCCTTGACAGCTAATAAAAGTATCTTTTTTATAAAATCCTATTACTTTAAAGTTGATGCTTTTTTGATGTAAAGTTAGATTTATTGTGTCTCCAAGCTTGTAGTATTGTAAATAATCATAACCCAGTATAATATTAACAGTCTTATTACTATCGTTTACACTAAAATCATCTATGCTAAAATTATTGCCGATATGTATACGGTTTTCTAAGTCCTTATAAAATTTTTTTCCTAACTGTATCGTTTTAAGATCGGTAGCATATATTTCCTTCCCATTTTCATTTGCAACAACTTGATTTATGCTATCTATACCAGTTCCAAAGGAATTAACAAATTTTTCTTCTCCATCGTAGTGGCCGATATAATACAACTGTTGAAATTCAAGCTCAAAATAATCAAAGTTCTCATGAAAGCGTTTATTTATAGCTTTTAGTCTTTTTAATGAGTCCTCTGTGGAAAATAACTCAAAGAAAGACGGATTATCATCCCCACCATACCTGCCTGCAACCCTAAAAAATCGACTATCCGATTTTTTATCAATCGAATTATCATCATCATTTAAACCATTAGCCTTATCCCTACGGCTATCGATAGTGTTAATCGACGTATTTGATTTGTTTACTTTATTGATATATCTGATACCAAAAATGCCAATCACGAAAGATATAGTTAGTATCATTGAAATAATTAAAAAAATAGTTTTTGACTTTTTCATATTTTCCCTCAGATTATCATATTTGCAAGGAAGTGATATGTAAAGATAATAGCCTTGCAATCTAACATCTTTTCTTCGTTTAGCTATGTAATGCTCTTAGATACATATCAACACAACAACTATTATACCATATTTTACCACGTAATTCATATTCTTTAATGAGAGCATATTTTTCTTCGTACGTAGCAGTTAGTCAAAACAGATTATCTAATTGAATTATTATGCCTATGCTTCCCTTGAAAGAAGCATAGGCATAGTCACACTAAATTTTAAATTTCAGTTATTAATTATTATTGACCATAGAATATTTTTGCTGTTCCTGCATATGGTGTAGGCCATGATGTAGCCCATACTTCTCCATAACCAAATCTATTGCCACTTGTTGTTTTAAGGGAACCACCATACCACATTTCTGCTCTTGAATAATGATATGCTGGGTTAGATCCATCCATCATTGTAACATATCCCTCAGATACATATTCGTTTGGATACTCAGGATCTTCGGTAAGTTGAACTCTATGAACATAGCTGTCAGTTACTACAGCTGCAACTGCTAGTGATGTCAATGCGCCTTTAGTCACTGGATCTCTATGAGGCACTGAATCTACTGCAGGCTCACCATAATGTGTCTGATCATTTGATTCTTGTCCTTTGTATGTTTTTCCATTGATTGTCACAAAAACTGAATTTCCATCATCTTGTGCGAAAACCATAGCTGTTAGTGAGAAAAGCATAACAAACACTAGTAATAACATAATCGTTTTTTTCATAGATACTCCTCCTTCATTCGTATAGTAGTATTAAGTTGATACTACTTTTATTTTTTGTTTTATACAATTTTACTTACAATCCTTCTACCCCAAAGAGGATTACTTATTTGCCTAGGGTAAGTGCAAATAACGTAAATAAAATTATAATCATTAATTAATTGTAGAAATTCTATATTAACAAATTTCTTGAACTAGCCAATGTTTTGCCAAAACCTGGTCATTAACCTTATAGAAAATTTTTCAATATTCCTATACCATTATGAAATAAGATAGCTAATTTTCTAGCAGCTGAACATAGCGCTAATGCTGCAAGATAATTTTTTAACTCCATATATTGTTAATATATGTAACTTAATATAAATAATACCACAACCCATTTATCATGTCAACACAGAACTTAAACAAATTGTAATTAATGTTTACACTATTTATGTTTAAATGCATATATTCAAGCATTATATTGATTTTATTATATTTACATTTATATTCTCCGCGATAAAGTAAATCATTAGTAATTTCGTCCAAACAAAGAATGAATATTGAAAGCTTTCGTTTTCTAACAATGATATTTCTAATAAGAGCACCAGGCACGTTCTTTTTGATTCTTTATTTTGTCTATAATATCCCCCTATATAACAAAAAGTCCTATGCTTCTATTTTTTAGATAACATAGGACTTTTATTTACTATTATATGACTCAAGTTCACAACATCGCTCTAACTAAGGTTTTGAGGCAGTGGTGTGTCTGACGCCATATTTCACTATATCTTAAACTTGCCAACTATCTCCTTTAAATCTGTAGATAGCTCATTTAAAGATGTAAGGCTGGCACTAACCTCCTGGAAGGATGCTGTTTGTTCTTCAATTGCGGCAGCTACATCTTGCGTGCTGTTTGAGTTTTGTGCTACTACCTCACTAATATTTGAAGCAGAGCCACCCACTATGATAAAATCACTCTTTACCTTTTCACTCTTCTCATTGATTTCTTTTGCCGAAGAGTATGCACGGGAAGCTTTCTCAGAAATTTCACCAAGCTTGTTATTTACATTCATCAGGTTATTTTCCTGCTCATGAATTTGAACACTCATGGTGGTCACCTTTTCATTTACATCGGTAGTTTGTCCCAATATATTTCCTGTTATTTCAGAAATCTGCACAGCGGACTTTGCTGTCTCTTCTGCTAGCTTTCTGATCTCGTTTGCAACCACAGCAAAGCCTTTGCCAGCTTCTCCTGCTCTAGCTGCTTCGATAGAAGCATTTAATGCCAGAAGGTTTGTTTGGGAGGATATATTGCTGATAATCTCAAGGATTTCCTTTATATTATTGGAATAGCTTTGCAAGGTTTGCGCGGATTCTCCTACTCCATTTAAGGTAGCTACAACTTCCTTCATGTTCTCAAGCTGCTTCTCCAGCAGCTTGCTGCCTTCCAATGCAGTTTTGTTTGTTTCATTGGACTCACCGAGCAGCTCCTCTGCTTCCTTCTTTACTGAATCAACCTCAGCATTTACATCCAATATTATCTTATTAAGCTGCTCCACCATATCTGTTTGCGCAACACTTCCGCTAGAAACCTCCATTACGGCACCAGCAATCATTTCTGTTGATTTGCTTAACTCATAGCTTATTGTAGATATATTCTCCATGGAAGAATTCAGAGTAGACGAAGAAGTATTGAGCTTCACTACAATATCCTTGATGCCTCCTA
>JAQSYB010000210.1 GCA_029256365.1 Clostridia bacterium | reverse complement strand
CGCAATTATTGTAGGTGTCGGTACTGCTGCTGCGTTTCAAGGCAAGGGCTTGGCTACCAAATGCTTGAAGGTATTGTGCAGTCAGCTTTTGCGAGAGGGCAAGGATCTATATCTTCAATATGACAACATGAATGCAGGCAGAATATATGAAAAGTTGGGCTTTCAGCCAATTGATATGATTCGGTATTATAAAAGGTGAAGGATTAAATCCTTCACCTTTATTGCTGTATATAGTGATCTAGTCCTTGCCGGTCTTTCTGAACATAGTGAAGAATCTTTCTTCATGGTCATCCGTTGCTGTTGCTATAAATTTAATAGCCTTTTCGATTCCTTACATAGATATGTTTTACCTTGCTGTTGCTTGTGTCCCGCTCATCTATTTCAAATTGCTTTTGATTTCTAATGAGAGGTGTAAGCTTAGAGAAGCCGTAATTACGAGCATCAAAGTCAGTCTGCTTCTTCTGTATCAGGTTTCCTACCTCTGCCAGGAAAGCCCAGCCTTCTTCATCGGCAATATCATTAATGGTATTTGAAATCAATGATATGATTTCATCGCCTATTTTTATGATTGCTTCATTGGATTGTTTTGCAGAAGTATCGCCCTTGTGCTTTTCAATACTATCGTCCTTATGAACATTGCTTGAACCAATAATTTCTATGTAAGTAAACTTGTCGCATGCAACAATGAAGGGGTTGGGTGTTTTTCTTTCACCAATTCCAAAAACCTTCATACCTGCTTCTCTCAGTCTGATAGCAAGCCTTGTAAAATCACTATCGCTAGAAATGATACAAAAGCCTTCTACCTTGCCGGAATATAATATATCCATTGCATCGATTATCATTGCTGAGTCGGAAGAATTTTTTCCGTTTGTATAGCTATATTGCTGGATTGGGGTTATAGCATTTACCAACAATACATTTTTCCAACCTGAAACGTTAGATTTGGTCCAATCACCATAGATACGCTTTATTGTTGGTATTCCATAAGTTGCAATCTCCTCCATGATGCCCTTCACATTACCATAGGGTACGTTTTCGGCATCTATCAAGACAGCAAGTCTTAATTCTTTTGTTTCCATTATAATCTCCTTTGCTATTTGCTATTTTGAATTTTCACATTAGATGTTTTCTCATGACAATACCATCCTCATAATATGGACTGTCATAGCTATAGCAGAAAAACCTTTTTAATACATCAATTTCTCGAAATCCATTGCGTGTATATATTCTTCTTGCTTTAGCCCATTTTTCTGATACGACTAATATAATTGATTCTATATTAGTAAGCTTAGTGGTTATGTGCTTTATAAACTCATCAAACATTGTTTTGCCAAGCCCAAGACTGCGGTATGCAGGGCTTAACCCCATTGATGAAATATAGACCTCTCTGCCATATGAATTATGCTGCTCTTTAATGGAATGTCCCAGTGTAAAAAGTTCTTTGGTAACGACATCAACAGTTTCCCACAGCTCAGAGCAAATGTACCCAATAATATCCCCATCATATTCCATCACTCGAAACCCATCGGGAAAAGTGGTTATTCTTTCGATAAAAACTTTTCTCTCTTCGCAGATAACATCAGAAAAGGAAGCATGTTCAATGGCCATAATATGAGAAATATCATTTATTGTAGCGTTTCGAAATAGCAATTTACTGTTAATCATATGCACTCCTGATCCTTCATCTTATGTTTATTATATAACAATGATTGGGAATTGCAACGTATATCAACCTTGGAAGCGTTTTTCCTATTCCAATTCACCGATAAACCACAATTCACCACTGTAGTTATACGTATCCTCTGATATTTGCTCTGAATAACCTCTAAGACTGAAGTGCTCCGGAATTTTTATATTCCACTGCTTAAGAGCTTGACACTCCTTATCTAGCAAATTCCACCTCTGAGAATCTGTATCCCGAATAAAGAAGCTCTTGTAGTATTCTTCATCAAGGAATATGACAATTTGAGAATCAAACAAATCTGCAAAGTCAAAGACAACAACAATCTTACAGAAGGGGATATCCTTTGGTTTCATATGATACAGATGATTGGTGCAATCAACCATGGCTTGGGTTACTTGCTCACGAACATAATTTGGTGTTTTTGCACCATTAATAAAATCCTGAGAGCTTGGTATATGGAAGTGGAAATATGATTTATTTTCCAAGTTGTTAGGGAAGTGCATTGTATCAAGCTCTAATTTCTTAATAATGCTGTTGGCTTTTCTGTTTGCGCCTCTAACCTTTTTCTTTTGGTTATCATACATATGATTCACTCCTATCCCGTATTTATTTATTTGAAAAATAAAGAGTTAATATAAGTATCCAAGCATATCCAAATGCCCTTCCTCCCAGTCTTTAGGGCCCATTTTCTTTATCATTAATTCATCTATTTCTTCTTCGCCTATTCCTAAGGTTTTGTGTTCATCTATTTTCAACCATTTACAAGTGTTCTTTGCCTTAACAAAACCGTTGTTTAGATAAACCTTATTTATATCAGCAAAAAGCAGCAAGAAGTCTATTCGATGCACCCTTCCAAACTCATCTATTTTATTCAATAGCTCAGAAGCTATATTTTTACCTCTATAGTCCCTTTTTACACAAAGATCTATAATACCCAATACTTTTATAAATCGGCCATTTAAATTCATCACTCGATAATCCAAACCAACCTGGGCAATCAAAGTTTCTTGATCATAGGCGAGATATCTAAAATGAGGCATTTGCTTATAATATATTCTATCCTCAGGGTAAATACCGGGGAAACTCTCTGTTAATAGCTCCTGTATGCTCTTTTCTAATTCTGCATCAATTTCATATTCGTTTATCTTTCTAATCTCCACGAAATCTCCTTTTCCAGTCATTACTATTCATTTTGCGCCAAGTACAGCTCATTTAGCTTCAATGCAAGCTCCCGCGCCATAATCATAGCTTCATAGTCTTCTTTGGCTGGTATTTCATTGGTGTTTAAGGTGCAAGTAGAACCAATTGAAGTGGTATTCATGTGCTTAAATATAATATCGGCTCGTCGATTGGCACACTCCAGGTTTTTTGTATCACCACCTGCAGAAATAACAACAGCTCCATTTTTCTTTTTGATGTTGAAGTCGTTGTCCTTACGAATGCGTTTGGAAACGTAAAACAACTGCAGACGGCTGGCGAAGCTGAGCAGTTCCCCTGTAAGCTCAGAAAAATAGATAGGGGAGGACAATATTACATTGTCTACTTCATTGAGAAGCCGATACACTTCCTGCATGCCATCCTTGATGGAACATCCATTGTTCTGCCAGCAATATCTGCAATCCGTGCAGGGCTTGATATCAGCATCATAAGTGTGGATGATGGTAACTTCTCCTTGAAGATGCTTCATCATTTCATGTACCAAGGTCATGGAATCCCCATTTTTTCTGGGAGAGCCATTGATAATAAGTGTTTTCATATGTACCTCAACTTTTTATAGATTATTCATACATCTCAATAGCATCCTTTGGCAGATTTTTTACATGCTTGAGATGCTGTCTGACGCGGACGTCATCACCATAGGGATATTCAAATCCAAAGTGATCTGCAACCTTTTTTGCTATTTTCTTGAACAAATCACATGCTGTAAACAATGCTTTCCAGAGATTGTCATAGCTGCCATCGGAATAGGTCATTTTATACATGTCCCATATGTGCGGCTCCAGAAACCTCTTAAAGTACTTCCCGTGTTTGCCGCTGCTTACAGAAAAATCCGTATGGATGCCGATATACCAGCTAACCATTTGCATAAGCATATCTCGTCCATATTTATCATAGGTGTACATTGCATACGGCAGCTCATCCCGCCATATGCCTTTTGCCACATAGGGGCAAATCCACCAAAACTCATTGCAGCAATGTTGAAATAGCTGTGCGGTTGGCTCCTTGATAATGTAATCAGAATCATTGGCTGGGGGAAATGGTTCAATGATGCCATCCTTGTCCAACAAAAGAATGCTTTGACTTTCCCGCTCTATGATCTGATCTGCCTTCTCAAAGGGCACCAAGGTTAAATC
>JAQSYB010000209.1 GCA_029256365.1 Clostridia bacterium | reverse complement strand
CGCTTTGAGTTTAGACCTTCTGATGCCACTTGCAATCCTTATCTTGCATACTCTGCAATGCTGATGGCAGGTTTGGACGGAATCATAAACAAAATTGATCCAGTAGCAGAAGGCTTTGGACCGTATGATGTAAATATATTTGACCTTGATGAGGAAGCAAAAAAGAAAATCAAAGGGCTTCCAAAGACGTTAGAGGAAGCATTGCAAGCATTGGAGCAGGACCATGATTTCCTACTTCAAGGGGGAGTATTTACAAAAGAGCTGATCAGCACATGGATTAAAACAAAGTATGAAAAAGACCATAAAAAGATCAGCATCATTCCACATCCTGAAGAATTTGCAATGTACTACGATTTATAAAATTATAAAATCATCAAGTAAACCTTGATGATTTTTTTTATTATGAAGTATAATATAGATAGAAATAGAAGAGGAGTGATTTTATGGAACAAATAGTAAGGAATACAATTGAAGCACTGAAGAAGAATCATTTTGACGTGAAATACTTTGAAACCTCAAAGGAAGCAGTAGATGAGCTGCTAATTGAAATAAAACAAGAAGAGTCTGTAGGCATAGGTGGCTCTATGACAATTAAGAACTTGGAGCTTGATAGACTGCTTCTAGAGAGAGGCAATACTGTGCATTGGCATTGGTTGGAAACAACGCCAGAGAGAATGGATCAAGCTCGTGGAGCAGCCGCTGCTGCTGACGTATATCTGACCAGTACAAATGCACTAACCCAGGATGGTAAAATTGTAAATACAGATGGTGTGGGAAATAGAGTAGCTGCAATGTTCTATGGTCCAAAGAAAACAATCATTGTATGTGGTATCAATAAAATCGCAGAGAATCTTGATGGGGCTATGGAAAGAATAGAAAAGAATGCTTATAAAAATGCTAGAAGACTTAAGCTGAATACACCTTGTGCTGTCAATGAAAACTGCAGTGATTGCAGCAGTCCGCAAAGAATGTGCAATATCACAACCATCATAAGAAAAAAACCAATGAAAAAAGATATTACCATCATACTTATCAATGAAGAATTGGGTTATTAAAAATAAATAAGCTTTGTAAAACTCCTGCATATAAATAAATGTTGCGGGAGTTTTCTTCATGTCCATTGGAAAAATTTTTGTTACAAAATTATTTTAAGTATACTAAAATTAGTTGAATTCTGTTATAATAGTGATGATAAAACAAAATGACAAATTTACAATATACCTAAAGGTATTTTAATAAGCGAGGAGTGATTAAATGATAACAAATTTCAATGAACTTATTGAGGCTGCTAAAAAGCAAGGTGTAATGAGACTAGCAGTTGCAGCAGCTCAAGATGCTGATGTACTAAAGGCCGTTGCGGATGCCAAGGAATTGGGGTTGGTTGAACCGATTCTTGTTGGAGATCAAGAAAAAATTATCGAAATCATGAAAACACTTAACATCACCAGTGAATTGTATGAAATAATAGACGAACCTGACCTAACACAAGCGGCTAGAAAAGCAGTTGAGCTAGTGAGTACTGGAGAAGCTGAGTTCCTAATGAAGGGTGTGCTTCAAACAGCAGACATCATGAGAGCTGTACTGGATAAGGAAATAGGTTTGCGTACAGATAATCTTTTGAGCCATGTTATGGTTTATGAAGTAGCAAGCTACCACAAACTTTTGTTTTTAACAGATGGTGGAATGAATGTAGCACCAGATCTAAATCAAAAGGTACAAATTTTAGAAAATGCGGTAACTGCATGTAAAGCTTTGGGAATGGAAAAAGTGAATGCAGCATGCTTAGCTGGAGCAGAAGTAGTAAACCCAAAAATACAAGCTACTGTAGATGCAAAAGAAATAGCTGATATGAAAGACAAATGGGAAGCAATGGGTGCTTCCGTAATTGGACCTGTAGCCCTAGACTTAGCCATTAGCAAGGAAGCCTGCGAGCACAAAGGCTATCATGCAGATGGTGCTGGTGATGCAGATATATTATTGGTTCCATATTATGAGGTTGGAAATGCACTAGGCAAATCCTTAACTTATTTTGCAGGCTCTAAGTCAGCAGGTATCATAATGGGCGCCAAAGCACCAATCGTTCTTGTTTCTAGAGCTGATTCTTCAGAAGCAAAGCTATTGTCCATTGCTCTTGGAAGCTTGATTTCTTGTCAGAACAAACCACAAGCACATGAGTGCGGTGGTGGGTGCTGTGGTTGCAACTGCGGCAGAAATTAGTTGTTAAAATTTAAAATAAAGCAATAAACTGCTCGCACTTCTTATCCAGATAGAATAATGAAGTGTAAATATAATGTGAGGGGGAAAAAAATTGAAGAAGTTAATGTCAGGCAACGAGGCAATTGCTAGAGGTGCCTATGAAGCTGGTGTAACTGTAGCGGCAGCGTATCCGGGGACACCTAGTACTGAAATACTTGAGCATATGGTTGAATACAAAGATCATATTTACAGTGAATGGGCTCCAAATGAGAAGGTAGCTTGTGAGGTTGCTATTGGAGCATCTATAGCTGGTTCAAGAAGCTTATCTGCAATGAAGCACGTTGGTGTCAACGTAGCTGCTGACCCAATTTTCACATATTCATATTTGGGAGTAAACGGCGGATTTGTATTGGTAACTGCCGATGATCCAAGCATGCACAGTTCACAGAATGAACAGGACAACAGATACTATGCAAAGTTTGCAAAAATGGCTTTGATTGAGCCAAGTGACAGTCAAGAATCAAAGGATTTCTTACTAGAAGCTTATAAGATAAGTGAAGAATTTGATATTCCTGTACTGTATAGAGTAACTACAAGAGTATGTCACAGCAAGAGCTTGGTTGAGCTAGGTGAAAGAGTTGAAGTAGGATTTAAGCCATATGTAAAGAGATTGGATAAATTTGTTGCAACTCCAGCCAATGCAAAGATTGCTAGAGGCAAGCTAGAAAATAAGTTAAAGGCATTAGAAGCTTATTCCAATACATCACCACTGAATAAAGCAGAATACAATGAAAATACAAATATAGGTATTATCACTGCAAGCGTTTCTTACTTATATGCAAAGGAAGTTTTCGGAGACAAAGCATCCTACTTAAAGCTTGGTTTCACTTACCCACTTCCAATGGATTTAATAAGAGATTTTGCTTCCAAATTTGAAACAGTTTATGTAATTGAAGAGCTAGAGCCATTTATGGAAGAGCAAATCAAAGCAGCAGGAATCAAATGTATTGGTAAAGAGATGATACCAAATATGTATGAATTGAATCCTGATATTCTTGCTCAAGCATTGCTTGGCACGACAACTGAAAGCAAAACAGTTGATACAAATGTTGTTCCAAGACCTCCTGTATTATGTGCAGGCTGTCCTCATAGAGGCTTCTTCTATACGATGTCAAAGAAAAAGAACACTGTTATAGCAGGAGATATAGGCTGTTATACACTTGGTGCCATGGAACCACTTGGTGCACTTGACTCAGTTATCTGTATGGGTGCTGGCATAAGTGCTGCTATGGGTATGGCAAAGTCCTTTGAGGTAACTGGCAGAGATACAAAGGTGTTTGGCGTAGTTGGGGATTCAACATTCTTCCACTCAGGAATTACAGGCGCTATTGACGTAGTTTATAATAAAGGCAAAATGATTCCAGTCGTACTAGATAACAGTATTACAGGTATGACAGGTCATCAAGAAAATCCAGGAACAGGCAAAACCTTAATGGGTGAAGATACACTTGCACTTGATCCAGTTGATGTATTAAAGGCAGTTGGATACAAGACAGTTGCAGTAGTTGATCCATGTGATCTAAAAGCCATGAATGAAGTTGTAGATGCAGCGATGAATGCAACGGAGTCTTATGCAATTGTAACAAAGAGACCTTGTGTATTGATAAAGAATCTTCCTCCATTCAAAACGAAGTGCATTGTAGAAACGGAAAAATGCAAGACATCATATATTGATCAATCCATGTGCGTAGGCTGCGATGTTTGTATGCAGGTATGTAAGTTTGACGCAATAGTAAAGGTTGGTGAGCAATAATGGGAGACGTTAAAAATATACTTTTAGTTGGTGTTGGCGGCCAAGGTATCATACTAGTAAGTAAAATGCTGATGGCAGGTCTAATGAAAGCTGGCTATGATGTAAAGATGTCAGAAGTTCATGGTATGGCGCAAAGAGGTGGCAGCGTTACGACACAAGTAAGATTTGGCGAAAAGGTATACTCCTCAATCATCGGCAAAGGTCAAGCGGATATACTTGTTTCCTTCGAAAAAATGGAAGCAGCTCGCTGGATAGAATATTTAAAGCCTGAAGGAAAAGTAGTAGTAAACAACTTCGAAATTCCATCCATGCCAATTGCAACAGGAAAGGCTGAATATCCACAAAATGTAATTGCTGCGCTTGAGAAAGAATTTGCAACAACAACTCTTGATGCCACACAAGCAGCTATTGAAATAGGAAATATTAGGACCCAAAACATCGTATTGTTTGGTGCTCTAGTAAAAGCCTTAGGATTAAATGAGATCGATTGGATAGAAATACTCAGAGAAAACTTACCAGCAAAGATGGTAGACATCAACATAAAAGCATTCCAAAAAGGGATGGAATTATAAAAGCGATTCAACTGCCGCCATGTGCGGCAGTTTTTTTTATGCTATAATATATGTACTATGTTGGATTGGAGGCATTTTGATGTCGAGTGAATATAAGTTATGCGCATGCCCCTTAGATTGCTTTGATGTATGCAGTATAAGGGCAGAAATTATAGATGGAAAAGTAATCAAGCTGGAGGGCAATAAAGATCATCCTATCACCCAGGGTTTTATATGTGAAAAGGGTAGAAGGCATTTAGAGCGAATGTACAGCCCCCAGCGTTTGAAGCGGCCTATGAAGAAGGTTAATGGAGAATTTCTTGAGATTAGCTGGGAAGAGGCTCTTGATACAATTGCAAAAAAACTAAAGAATTATATAAATGATTATGGCACCTTGTCTATCGCTCAGTACAATGACGGCGGAGCAGGAGGGCTTCTCAAAAATGTAGAAAACCTCTTTTTTGATTATCTTGGAAATGTTACCTTGTTCAAAGGGAGTCTATGCTGGGGGGCTGGTATTGCAGCGCAAAAAAGTGACTTTGGTGATGTGAAGGGCCATAGTCCTGAGGATATCTATAACACCAAGACTATTGTCATATGGGGCAGAAATCCTGTTGAAACCAATATACACCTTGTACCCTTTATTAAAAAAGCAAGGGAAAATGGTGCCAAGGTTATTTTAATAGACCCAATCAAAACTGCAACATTTGTGTATAGTGATTGGCATATTCAGCTTAAGCCAGGGGGCGATACAGCCTTTGCCTTGGCTGTTTCTAAATATATCCTTGAAAATAAGCAATATGATACTGATTTTGTCGAAAATCATTCAAAAGGCTTTGATGAAATCAAGGGCTATTTAGAACGCTTAAGCTATGAAGAGCTGATGAAGGTATGTGGAATAGATATGAATGCGGTGAAGAGCTTTGCAGAGCTTTTAACAGATAAACCAACCACCATATACATTGGGTATGGGCTGCAAAGATATCATAGCGGTGGAGTCACTGTAAGAGCCATTGACATGCTGGGTGCACTAGCCGGTATCATTGGAATAGCTGGCGGTGGTGTAAACTATGCAAATAGAGTATATGGTGATTTTATAAATTGGGACGCTGTGGCACCATCGAGAGAGCTGCAGCACAGATATATCGCAAAACCAAAGCTTGCTGTGGAATTGACAGAGATAGATAATCCAAAGGTAAAAGCTATTTTTATCAGCCGTTCCAATCCGGCTGTACAACTGCCAAATACAATGAAAGCTGTGGAAGCCTTAGACAAAATCGAATTCAAAGTTGTACTGGATTATTTCATGACAGATACTGCAAGCTTAGCTGATATGATACTTCCTGTAACATATTTTATGGAAGAAACAGATATCGTTTATTCAAGCATGTGGAATGGATCTATATTTTATAATGAAAAGCTGGTAAATGGCTATTTTGAAGCAAAGCCTGAAATTGAAATCTATAGTCTGCTGGCAAGGAAAATGGGTATGACAGATTTTCCGCAAATGACTTCGGAACAGTGGATAAGCACGCTTTTATCGAATACAACTGAAATTGGTTTGGATATGGATGTCTTAAAGGAGAATAAATTCTCTTTTGCAAAGAGCGTACAATCGATACCATGGGAAGATTATAAGTTTAAGACATCCTCTGGGAGGTTTGAATTTGTATCTCCGGATGCGCTTATGCAATATTTAAAAAATCAGAATGATCCACAAATGTATGATTTCAAGCTGCTTACAGTGCATATGAGGGAAGCCTTGCATTCACAGTTCTTAATGGATAGTGAGCAAGAGCATCCTGAAGTATTTATTAGCAAAGAGGATATTGATATGATAGAATCCATGAAGCTTATGGATGGAGAGTTGATAAAGCTCGAAAACCAGTATGGAAGTTTATTCGCAGTAATTCGTTTTTCTGATAAATGTCAAAAGGGTGTGCTTTACATGAAGCAGGGTTGGTGGTTTAAAAATGGTGGCAGTGTAAACTACCTGTCATCTCCTGAAATAAGTGATATGGGCAATCAAGCGACCTATAATGAGTGTTGCGTCAAAATTGTTAAGTTAGGTGAATAAAATGGACAAATTACTAAAGAAGCTCAATGTGGAACAAAGAAGTGCAGCTGAGAATATAGATGGCCCCTGTATGGTGCTGGCAGGTCCAGGTACCGGCAAAACAACAATAATCGTACATAGACTGGCTCAGCTTATTCGCTCTGGAATTGTAAATCCTGAGAATTTACTGGTGGTTACCTTTTCAAAGGATGCTGCAGCAGAGATGAAGGAGCGATTTATAAAATTTGCCTTAGAACATAAATCAGCGAATTCAAGACAAATCAGCGAAATAACCTTTGGAACCTTTCATTCGGTATTTTTTAAGCTATTAAGGCAATATGAAAATTATAAGCTGGAAAACCTTTTGGATGAGAGTGAAAAGTATTTTGCATTAAAGTCTATTGCCCGAAAGCTTCAATTGGACTTTAGCGAGGATGACGATAGAATTGGTGATGTCATTAACGACATTGGTTATTTCATGAATACCATGGCTGATTCTGTAGACTTTAAGCCCCAGTCCTGCACCATTGATGAGTTTCGAGCAATTTTTGAAAGCTACTGCACCATGAAGCAAAAACAAAATAAATTTGACTATGACGATATGCTGACAGAATGCTATTATTTGCTAAGAAACAATAAAAATGTACTGGATGCTGTAAGAGCAAAGTTCAAGTATGTGCTTATCGATGAGTTTCAGGATATCAGCCCTGTGCAATTTGAGGCCATAAAGCTGATTGCACAGCCCTTAAACAACATCTTTGTGGTAGGGGACGATGATCAGAGCATATATGGCTTTAGAGGGGCTGCTCCTGGCATCTTAGTGGAGTTTGAGATGCTCTATCCAAAGTGCAGTAAGGTTATTCTTAAAAACAACTATAGAAGCAGCAAGCATATTTTAAATTGCGCCCTTGCCTTGATAGCCAACAACAAAAACCGGTATGAAAAAAAGCTTCAGCCCACGAAAGATCAGGGAACCATGCCTGTTATTGTAAGTATGAAGGATTTTGAGGATGAGGCGCGATTTATAGCCTGCAAAATCAAGGAATTGAATGCAGCTGGTAAGAATTTGTCAGATATGGCTGTTATATATAGGACCAATTTGCAATCAAGAGCCTTAGTTGATGCATTGATGGATCATAATATATCATTTATCGCGGCAGACGGGTCAGCTTCTATTTA
>JAQSYB010000208.1 GCA_029256365.1 Clostridia bacterium | reverse complement strand
GGTGCAATGTTTTGTGTGACCTCCATGGTCCCGATATATTCCCCATCTTCATCTCTTACAGCAAAATATCTGATATACACATACAGCTGCCCCATCTTAATCCAGAAATCTTCATGGTCCTTGCGACCCGCTTTGAAATCCTCTACCATTTCCTCCACGATATGAACACTGGCTGGTGGATGGCAGTTTGAAACATTTCGCCCTATTATAGCCTTGGTTCTAGCAAAAATGCGTTCCTTGCCCAAGGTAAAGTATTTTACCACATTGTCTTTGTCTATAAAGGTGATGTCTACGGGTATATTATTTAGAATACCATTGATCTCTTTTACTGTTAGCACACCAGTTTCAAATCGGATACTTCCATTGGGCTGCTGTTCAAAAGCCTTCGCCTTACGCTCCACATCTGCTCTGACTGGCTTCCATTTGCCACTTGGCTGTGTCAGGCAAAATCCTATTTCATCGCTTTCCTCTGCAATGTTGAACCATTCATCCTCTGTGAGGGTATCCAATGCCATGGGAAATAATATGTTTTCTTCCTTGAATATCATCTCCGTGACCTTGTTCACAGCTTCTTCTATTAAAGCAGGTGCATTGGCTTCATTATTCTGCAGCTTAGACTTTGCATCCTTTATGGCTGCTCTTATTTCATCATCCACTCCCCACATTACCTTGGGAGGTGCAGTTACCCCATATTTCTCAAGGTATGGAAATAGAAGGTTCTCTTTGCGGCTGTAGTGTTTTCCAATGTCCAGCAATGCATTTAGATCAGCCAGCAGCTTGTTATGGCTGTCAGCAGAAGCATTCCCCTTATAGGCTTGAAGATTTGGCTTAATCGAATCCTCTATCAGCCTTTCAAGTTCTCTATTTTCTAATCTGAAGGTATGTACAGGATGTCCTGGGGTATCCTCCGGTTTATTTCCTGTGGAATCAGCCATGTGAATTTCTTCTATAGAGCCTTTAAAAACCGAGGCATGCACATCGCAAAGCTTTTGGATTTCTTCAACAGGCATACCCTCTGCAATTAAGCTGGCTTCTAAATCAGATATTTCCTTCGCTGCTACACCATCGAATACTTCCTCAAACTTTTTCTTCACCTCTTCCACAGCCTTGCCCTCATGGAGCTCTTTAATAAGCTCCTTCAGCACCTTTTGTCTGTACTCTCTATTGTTGATTATTTCACTCATGCAATTCACTCCTTGCCTATTATTTAAACCAACACACTGAAGCCTTTTGCTTCAAAGGCTTTTTTGATTGAGTCCATATCTATGTTCTTCATTTGTGCACCCTTTGCGATTGTCATAAATCTTCCTACCGTATTTAGCATCCCTGGATTTGCAATGTCCTCGAAGCCAATCCCCTGCATAATTTGTGCTACCTCGGGATACTCTTTGCAGAGCTCATAAACACTTTTATTCAAATCAACCTGTTTCTCCATAAAATCACCTCTACTTTTCTATATACATATTATTATTTACATTTCAGGAAAATATTTATAAATATTAAAAACCCTTATGTTGAAAGCAGAAATAAAGTAATGCTATACTTGATATATTGATGAATCTTACCAGTAAGGTTGTGTACTAATATGAATAATAAATTTGTAAAATTGGGCTTGAAGCTGCTCCTAATTTCTGTTCCATTTGTTTTGTATTTTACCATCCAACCTGTCCATAATGTTCTAAGCCAAGTGTTCAATATGCTTAAAACTGTTGATATACAAGCCATAAAGAGCTATATACTATCTTTTGGTATTTGGGCTCCGGTTATTTCATATTTAATCATGCTATTTCAGTCCCTAGTGGCTCCACTGCCTTCATTTGTTGTGACCTTCGTCAATGCAGGTCTGTTTGGATGGTGGAAAGGGGCTCTGCTTTCATGGTGCGGAACCTTATCGGGAGCTGTCATGTGCTTTTGGATTGCTAGATTCTATGGGCGGGAGGTTGTGGCAAAGTTCACGACAAAGGGTGCCCTTGTGAGAGTAGATAAGTTTTTTGACAGATATGGCAAATATGCTGTACTCACAGCAAGACTGCTTCCCTTTGTATCCTTCGATGTGATAAGCTATGGTGCAGGACTCACTGCTATGAGCTTTTGGAGCTTTTTCTGGGCTACAGCCATTGGTCAGCTGCCTGTAACAATCGTATATTCCTATGTAGGAGGCATGCTGACTGGAAACACAAAAACAATTGTAATAGGCTTGCTTCTCATGGTTTCAGTGGGTGTACTAATATTTATGCTGAGAAAAATCTGGAAGGATAAAACAGATTCCCATATAAAATAAAAGTCTCAGCCCAGATTTGCTTCGCAAATGGCAATTAATAAAAGCCTCCGCCCATCGAGGGCTTCGCCTTTTGCCTGGATTTGCTTCGCAAATGGCAATTAATAAAGACTATAAAACCAGTTTTCGGTTTTATAGTCTTTTGAATTTAAAGGCTGCTCTATTGAATAAGGATGCTGCACCCTTAGGCATTTGTTCCTTTATATTTAACATCTCCAGCAAAAGGTGCTTTGGATTATGAATGCCGCTTCTGCCAAAGTTGCCGCAGCAGGTAGCGCAGTAGGTGTAAATATCTTCAAGGCCTTTGTCCTTCAGTCTTTGCATAAGCAGGTCCGCTGACGCAGTCTCGGTACACTTTGCCAAGCCGCCCAAACCGCAGCACTGAACATCCTCTACCAATTTAAATTGCACGCTTTCTCCAGACAAGCTCTTTATAGCAGTTAACAGCTTCTTCTCATTTCTATCGGGACAAGGCATAAATACATCGTATTCTCCTGAAGGCAATTCCGCCTCTATACCACATTCACGAAGCTTACTGTAAATATCCTTCACCTCAACATCCAGCTTATCCCTTAGGAAGTAATAGCAATTCGGGCACATCGTAATTAATTCCTTTACTCCCAATGCTTTTAATCTAGTATTTATATTGTCAATAATCCTTTTTTCTTCAGCCTCCATGCCTAGCTCGCTTATGGGCTTGCCACAGCAGTCAAATATTATTCCAGCTCCTAGCTTTTCTTTGAATATATTTGCTATTTGAACTGTAGCCTTTGGGAAAAAGGAAGGAAAATTGCAGCCTGGAAACAATGCTATCTGGCTTCTGCCTCCTGAATAGTTCTTAAAAATATAGTTTTTCTTCTCGCCTACAATACTGCGGAATCTCTTAAGCTTTACTTTATTTGCTTTGATCAAGGATTTCCTAATATCCAGCATCAGCTCTCTTCCATCAATTCCCTGAGGACAAGCCTCTGTGCATTTGCCGCAGAGAAAGCATTCATAGCTCAGCTCATCATTTCTTGCTTCCATATCAGATAAATCCAAATGATATTTATCCAGAAAAACACATTGGCTTGTGCAATTGCCGCATTTTATACAGTTCTCAGTTTTCATAGACATTTAAAATACCTCTTTCCCACCATTTCCAAGAAATCCAGCTTCAAATAATCCTTTATCTTTTCAAAGGTGGCTTCATTCATAATTTCCTTGCTGCCTTCCAAATACTGCACCCACGCCATAGCACACCATGTGATTCCTCTTAAACAGTTTAGGGGCAAATATCTACTTGTTTCATATTCTATGCCCTCACAGGAAAACCTGCCTTCAACCGCTTTGCAATAGTCTCTGATAAATTCCGTTTGCTGCGCACTGTTCAATATCACATCTGTTTTCCAGAATGTTGTGGTTGGTGCCAGGAAGTGCGCCAAATCCTGCGCTGCCTCTCCCAATATGGGCTTTTCCCAATCCACTAAATAGCAGTTGTCAATGTCATGATTGATGATGAAGTTTCCTGAATTTACTTCAGTATTGATAATCTTATAGTCAGGTATGCATTCCTTACCCTGAAGCAGCATGGATTCTTGCTTTTCTATTAAACTGTGTATTAGATATTTTACTTCCTTGCTGCCCTCTGTACAGTCGAAAAACACCTCTGCCATCGCCTTGCTTTCCTCCACCATAGCTTGCTGCAGTCCTTGGGGCTTAATGAGAAAGCCTGCGTCCGTCGTATCTGTGCTATGTATATCTGCAAATATAGCAGCAGCCTTATTCATATCCGTCTGATAGTCCAATGCCCTCCCCTGGAGGTATTCCATAACAAGT
>JAQSYB010000207.1 GCA_029256365.1 Clostridia bacterium | reverse complement strand
TGTATCCCAAACCTGCGGTCTTGTCTGCTTATGCTTCTCAATTCGATCCTGCATTTCCTCGTCAAAAGCAACAGCAGTAGCCAGATATAACACTCTATTCGAAATATCGCCTGCCAATTTTTCTGCATAAGTACTTTTACCGCTTCTGGCACCACCGGTTATCAATATAAGCTTCCCCATTTTCCACCTACCTAATATCAATCAGAAAATCATCATTAATCGCTGCTTGCTCAAAGGTTGCCATGTTTTTTATGACTGCCTGCGAAGCTTCAATGATGTGAAAGGCTAGAGGGCAACCCGTTCCTTCACCCAAACGCATATGTAAATTCAACATTGGCTCCAGCTTTAGTATATTCATTGCGTGCTTATAGCCGATTTCTTCAGATTGATGAGAGGCTATCATATATTCGCGTACCAGTGGATTCATCTTGTAAGCTGTCAAGGCTGCAACAACTGATATAAAGCCGTCTATCACGATTGGCACCCTATAATAGGCTGCAGCTAGGAAGCAGCCAGCCATACCAGCTATATCATAGCCTCCAACCTTCGCTAAAACATCCAATACATCATTTTGGTCCGGTCTATTTATATCTAGGGCACGCTCAATTACTCTCTTTTTATTTTCATAATCAGCATCTGTTAATCCAGCACCTTTCCCAACAACCTGCTCCGCACTGATTCCCGTTAATGCCATCAACACTGCACTGCTGGTACTGGTATTGCAAATTCCCATCTCTCCCGTTCCGAAAAGCTTGTAGCCTTGACTTACTAGCTCTCCAACAGCCTCAATTCCTGTTTCAACTGCTTGAATGGCCTGTTCTCTTGTCATAGCAGGCTCTTTTGCAATGTTTTTTGTCCCATGACTAATCTTTTTATTGATTATTCCAGCTGTATTCAGATCACCCTTTACACCGATATCGACAATCGCGATATCCGCATTGGCATGCTTAGATAAAACACAGATTCCCGTTAATCCTTTTGTCATGTTAATAGTCTGTGCAGCAGTTATCTCTTGGGGGCAGGCGCTTACGCCTTCTTCATGAATGCCATTATCCGCCGCCATTACAACTGTACATTTTTTCTCAAAACTGCTGCTGATTTCGCCAGTAATTCCTGCCAATTGTGCTGCCAATAGCTCTAAAGTCCCTAAACTTCCAATAGGCTTTACCAGGCTGTCTAAGTGCTTTATCGCTTCACTCATAGTCTCCTGATTGATAGGCTTAATACCTTCTAGTGTTTTGCTTAATAATTTCATTATTTATCCCTCCATAAAATATGTGCTCATGTCACATTGGTTGCACTTGGAGACGCAATTGTCCCCAGTCAGCATATTTGAAAATTGCGGGATTCACCTTCATCCATCCTCTATCTAATAGACAATTAACCTTTTCTACTAAATAAAAAAACCGCACATCAGTGCGGAATGAATCATTATAATATACTTTTTGCCTTCCCGCCGAAGGTAGTAAAAATCACTGGCAGGTCTCCTGACTTGTGGATCACTTTACTCTCCGGCCTTCTCGTCTAGCAATGGCACATCGGATTTCATAACCACTTACAGTAGCGGGGGCTGTAACGGAATTCCACCGTTTTCCCTTTTAACCCAATAAAATTGGGCACCATATGATTCTGTATATTTACTTTTCCGAGATGCTTCATCATGTATTCACATATCATCTCCTAGAGTATTACTCTTATATTGAACTGCTACCAAAGTCCTATCTATAATAAATGATTTTATGCCGATATGCCTTGTAGTAATATGTACAATTGAAAAGGATATCCGGTTAATGTATACTTAAAATATGTGGCCATGTGAGTATTAGATTGAATATATATTGTTACATTTGCTATTATAAGGGGCGATAAAATGTTAAATTGCAATTATTATATTGTCAGCGATGTAGACAGCTATCATTCTTTAACAAAATTTTTTAAGAAGTCTTTTGATAATCTTCAATTCTTTTTGGAAAAGGAAAGCTTGGTAAAGAGTATTGAATTTTTATCACAGAATCAATCATACCTTGATAACAATATTTTTATTGTTTTTGCAGAAACGCAGCATGAGTATGCAGTAAGTAAATATTTAAAGGAGAATCTGGACGACCTGAGTTACGTGCTGATTTCCTTTGGTTATCAAAGAACAAATACCCTAGGCAGCTTTACTAATATTTTTGATTTTATAGAATTAACCAATCATCAAACAGATAGTCGCTTTATTTTATATAGATTAGAATCTGAAATCATGAGAAAAAACAGAATGACAGCCTTAAAGCTGCAAATACGAGAGTTTTATGAGATAGGAAAGCAACTGTCCTCTGAACGGGATATTTTCAAGCTTTTCGATATGATCGTAAGTACAAGTCTAAACATCACTTTATCCGATGCAGTAACATTATATCTAGTAGCAGATAAAGATACTGGGGAATGGTCTTCCATTGAAAATAATGACTGCAGCAACAAGGTGATGAAATTTGTAATTTCTAAAAATACAAGCTTAAACACTGACTATCAATCCTTTAGCATCCCTATCACAAAGAAGAGTATTACAGGATATACCGCTATTTTGGGCAAGTCTCTTAGAATTGACAATACCAATCACATCACTCCCGAAATGGAATACAAGCATGACAACAGCTTTGACAAGCTTACGGGGTATAAAACTGTTTCCATGCTTTCTGTACCCATGAAGGATCGAAACAACAATGTGTCAGGCGTGATACAGCTTATTAATAAGAAAAAAGACATGAGTTTTGTAGATTATAGAGACGAAAGCTGGGTAAATAGAATCATTCCTTTCAATTACTTTGATGAGCATACGATGAACTCCATAGCAGGTCAAGCTGCTGTAGCACTTGAAAACAACCTTCTATATAAAAATATCAATCAGCTTTTGCAGGAATATGTTGAGCAAAATGAAAAGCTAACAGTTTTGAGCAGCAAAATACTGAAGGCCCATGAAGAAGAACGAAAAAGAATTGCTAGAGAAATTCATGACGGCCCAGCACAATCAGCCGCTTGCTTGGCGTTAAAGCTTGAGCTATGTAAGAGACAACTCCAAAACAAGTCTTATGACCAACTATCCCTAGAGCTTGACAAGCTGGGTGATGATGTTCGCTTAACGGTGAAAGAAATAAGAGACATCATCTATGATTTAAAACCCTCCCATCTAGATGAAGGCTTGTTTACTGCTTTGCGTAACTATATTGAAACATATACTGACAATACAGGTCTCTATGTTGAACTTAAAACCTCTGGCAAGGACATAGGTTTACAGTATTATTTAATGTCCACAGTATTTCGGATTGTACAAGAGGCATTGACAAATATCAGCAAGCATGCTGAAGCCAGCAGAGTAACGATTAAATTGAATATCAGTAAAAATATGCTGCAGCTTGATATAAAGGACAATGGTCACGGCTTTGATACAACAGTATTGGAGGAAGTGATCTATGAAAAAGCCAACGGAGGCTTTGGCATAGAAGGCATGAAGGAAAGAGTTGATCTTATTAATGGCAGCATTGATATTAACTCAGCCATCGGAATTGGTACTGTAATAAAAGTACAGGTACCACTTAACCAGCAGAATATAGAAATCACTCAAAGCTATACTTAAAGAAGCTTTATCCGCGCAACACTTTGAGTTCTACGTATTTTTTCGATATGGGGGCATCTAAATGATATGTTATAATTGTGGTTTGAAAATGAATGATACCAATGCCAAGGAATGCCATTTTTGTGGGATTAAGCTTGGCCGCCTTTGCAGCAGCTGTAAATCCCCGAACCCCTCCATGGCCAAATTTTGCTTTCAATGCGGAAATAAAATGGCCATTTCTAAGGACGCAAGCAGTATTCAGAACTATTCTGTTTTGGCAGAATCCAGAAAGAATGTAGCGATTCTGTTTGCGGATGTATCAGGTTTTACAGCTTTGTCTGAAAAACTGGATCCCGAAGTAATAAGAGAGATTATTAATGATTGCTTCAACTACATTACGACACCAGTATATGAATTGGGTGGAATCATTGACAAATATATCGGCGACTGCGTAATGGTGCTTTTCGGTGCCAAAACCAGTCATATTGATGATGCAAAACGCGCAGTTTTGTGTGCCATGAAAATGTCCAAGCTTATCGAGGAATTTAACCAAGAAAAAATCAAACCCTTAGGCTATGACTTGCAGCTTTCTATGGGCATTCACTATGGCCTGGTCGTTACAGGAAGAGTGGGTAATTACTACGACATGGACTACACTGTAATGGGCGACACAGTGAATACTGCCCAAAGAATTCAATCTAGTACACCAAAATCCTGTATTTATGTTTCAGAAACTGTTTTTAAAGAAACGAGTATTGATATCGAATACTCCAATCCGATTGAAATAACAGTAAAGAATAAGGAAAATCCAATTATATGCTATGCTCCTACCTGTATTAAGAATCCTTTAAGTACCTCTAGAGAGCTGCTTCCTATGGTAGGTAGACACAGCAGTCTCCAGGAACTGATTGACGCTCTAAAAGCTTCTGCCCATCATAACAGCTGTCTTATTGGTGTAACTGGACCTGCCGGCATTGGCAAGAGCACCCTAGTAGAAGAATTTTTGCAATTATACAAAGAGGAATTAAAAATAATAAAGGTGGAATGCAATCCCTCTTTGATGAATAGCCCATACTCCCTTATAACCAATCTTCTAATGAATATCATGAATACAAATAATGGGGAATCTTTAATCGTAAAGCAAAGCCGCATCATTTCCTATATTAGCTTTATTATGTCTAAATATGAGGAAGATGCTGTCAAAAGGAATTATCAATTCATATCCTTCCTAATGGGGATGGAAATAGATAAAGAAACAAGAGATATTATTTCTGCTATGGATACCAAAAGCATATATCTTGAAATTTCTAATCAGCTTTCCTTTCTTTTTCGTGAATTCGAAGTTAGATTTCGTTCCATAATCATTATTGAGGATATGCATTGGGCAGATACAAAATCGATTGCTCTCCTAAAGGACATATTGACTGCCAATGCTGCTGGAAATGGTAGAAATTTATACATCTATACTTCCAGGACTTCTGTAGAGGAATTTAAACCATTAAATAATGATCAGAACAAGCAAATAGCTCTCGAGCCTTTGGATTCAATAAGTGTGGTTGAATACATTAAAATATATTTAGGCTGTCAAGAGGTAGACAGCAGCTTTAGCGAATATGTCATTAACTTTAGCAGTGGCAATCCCCTCTATATGTATGAGCTGCTAAAATATTTAAAGAGGGTATCCCAGTTTTATATACTAGATAAAACTGTATATCTTAAGAAGGGTATCGAAAAGATACCAGACAATTTGCAAGGCTTAATATTATCCAAGTTAAATTATATATCTCAAGAAGCCATAGAAATTGCACAAGGGGCTTCCATCATTGGCAAAGACTTTACACTTTCTGTTCTTAACAGGCTTTTAAATAAGGATGTTGAGGAGGAGGATGCATTAAAAGAAACCATAAACAGCAATATTATTTACCTCAAAAGTACATACACTTACAGCGGCCGTATAGAAAAGCTTTACAGCTTCTCTCATGTAACAGAGCGAGAAACAATATATAACAGCATTTTGAATAAAAAGAAGACCTATTATCACAAAGAAACAGCGAAAGCCATCGAAGCACTTTATGCAAGAAATATTGAAAGCCACTATGAGGTCCTTGGGGAGCACTTTGAAAAGGGAAATGAGCCGATATATGCCTCACTTTACTACTCAAATGCAGCGCAGCATTATAAGAATCTTTTTAATACCCATGA
>JAQSYB010000206.1 GCA_029256365.1 Clostridia bacterium | reverse complement strand
GCACAATCTATAGGCTTCATCTATATCATGAGAAACGATTAATGTGGGCATGTTTTTTTCTTCCAAAAGCTCCAAAAGCTGTTGCTGCAACTGCTCTTTAAGATGATAATCCAGTGCGGAAAAAGGTTCATCAAACATGAGAATATTGGGCCCAGCCCCCAGCATCCTTGCTATGGCTACCCTTTGAGCCTGACCTCCAGATAATTGTTTTGGAAACCTTTTTTCAAGTCCTGATAGGTGCATCTCTCTAATGAGTTTGTCTTTGCTTAATCCTTGTTCTTTTTTTGATATCCCCAACATCCCTGACATAATATTTTGTTCTACGGTCATATGAGGGAAGAGTGCATAGTTTTGAAACAAATACCCTACCCTTCTTTCTCTAGGTGGTTTGTTAATTCTTTTTTTAGAATCAAACAGTACCTCTTCTCCTAAAACAATGGACCCTTCATCAGGGCGTTCTATACCGGCTATGCACTTAAGGGTCATACTTTTACCAGAGCCTGATGCCCCCAAGAGCCCTGCTCTTTCAGCACTGATCTCTAGCTGCACATTGAGCTTAAAACCTGATAGATTTTTTATGATATCTATATAAAGTCTTGTATTTTTCTTGGATTCCTCCATTATCTGACTCTCCTTCCAGCCTTAAAGCCCGCTTGAATTTGATTCCAATAATTAAGTAAAAGGATACTTGTAAAAGAAACTGCTATTAATAACAATACCCAAATCAGTGCTTTTTCCATATCGCCACTTTCTGCTGCAAAAAATATGGCAAGAGGCATCGTTTGTGTCTTTCCTGGAATCCCTCCGGCAATCATAAGGGTGGCACCAAATTCTCCTAAAGCTCTGGCGAAGGCCAGTACCGTTCCAGCTATAATGCCCGGCCAGCTTAGGGGCACTGTAATCTTCCAAAATATTTTTCTTTCGCTCATCCCTAGGGTTCTGGCCGCCAATACTATATTTTGGTCCATTTGCTCAAAAGCTCCCCGAACGGTTCTGTACATAAGCGGAAAGGCTACAACCGTCGCTGCTATAACGGTCGCTGACCATGAAAAGATAACTTGTATACCCATACTTAACAAAAATTTTCCTACCAAACTATTTTTCCCAAATATCAAAAGCAAGAAAAACCCCACTACCGTGGGCGGCAATACCATCGGTAAGGTAAACACGCCATCAATAAGCCCTCTCCACCTTTTGTCACAGGCTATCACAAGCCTTGCTCCATAGATTCCCAAAACAAAGGCTATTGCTGTAGCCACTCCAGTCGTCTTTAAAGATATTATAAAAGGTGCCATATCCTGATTCACTTCTCCGCCTCCTATTACAAAAGAGGCCCAAAAAGCTTTTTAAAGCTTTTTAGACCTCTTCGTCTGCTATATCTTTGTATTATATAGCATTTTCAGAAGATTTCAAGTAGGATTCATAAATTTCTCTTAGGTTTTTATCGCTTTTTATTGAGTATCATCTTGAATTGTTTGGTTGTGTCGTGTTTTTTATATTGATTTAAAGTTTTTTTCAAATGCTTTTCCTATCAAAGAGTGAATTGACTTACCATTTCCATAAGTTCTTCCGAGCTTTCTTTCGCTATAGCTGTGAGATCCACAATATCACTTGTCTTTTCTGAAACGCTTATAACCTTTTGAGCAATATTTTGTGTACCCTCTGCTGCTTCATTATTTGCAATAGAAATTTCATCAATGGCTTTTATTATGTTTTGGATGGATGATGCAAGCTCTTTGGATGTTACATTAAAGTTATCAATCAACTCACTTACATATTCCGCATCTTTAGAATATTGTTCACCTGTTTCTACCATGGTATGATAATCCTCAATCACCTGTGTTTGGAGATACTCTAACATATTCTCCGAGTTTTGTATCAAATTGTTAACTGAATAAACAACTTCATTTGTAATAGCTTGAATTTGATTGACAGCCCCCTTAGAATCCTGGGCCAGTTTTCTAATTTCATCTGCCACAACCGCAAAGCCTTTTCCAGCTTCTCCCGCCCTCGCTGCTTCAATTGTAGCATTCAAAGCGAGTAAGTTTGTCCTAGAAGTAATCTGCAATATGGCTTCAGATAATACACTGATTTGCTCAATAACCTTAGACCTTGCAATCGATTCTCTTAGCTTTGCATCTGCTTCTAAGCGCGTGGACTGCAAGGCTTTTTGTGATGCTATTGCCATTCCGTTTAGCTGTTTAGCCCTTTCTTTGATTTCCAGTGCATGTTCTGCCCCTTCTTCTGTTCTCTTAGCAATGGATTCCGCCGCATTTTCTATTTCACTCGATGTAACATTCATCTCTTGCGCCGAGGCAGCAGTCTGCTCCATGCCTGCTGACAACTCTTGTGTTGTAGCAGAAACCTCTTCTATTTCAACATCTAGGTCCGAGATATTATCTTTAATACGTATCGTAAACTCTTCAAGAATTTTAGCCCCACCTATCACTCCGTTGATAATCTCTTTAGTCGAATTTTTCATTGCATCAATTGCCCTAGCTAAGTCTCCTACCTCATCATGATTTTTGAAAAATTTTTGTGGTACTTCATCTGTAAAATCTGAGTGTGCCATATTTGTCAAAATTTCCGAAACAACTGCTACAGGTTTTATGGCTCTATTAATGATGTAATATTTAAAAACCATAATGCATGCAAGCATCCCTATACTCACACCAATCATGAGTTTAAGGAGCGCATAATACTCTGCTAAAATGGCTTTTGATGGAATCACGCTCACGTAAGTCCAGTATTCTTTACTTCCTTCTAAGTGCACTGGACTAAATACTCTTAAGACCTCCTCGCTCGTTTCTGTAAGTCTGCCAGTTTCTGAAAACTGATATCCCCTTGAAGTCTTTTCCAGTAGTTTCACCCACCCCTCTTCCTTTGCTGCATTTGTATTGACCTTGTCAACATCTGCCTGTCCCGTTGCCACATAAATACCACTTGCAGACAAAAGCTCCGTGAAGCCCCCCATAGGCTTTACTTTTTTAATCTCTTCCTGCAAATCGTTAAGTTCCATATCAATGCTTACAACCCCTACAAATCTTTCTTCCCGTAATATAGGCAGAACAATAGAAGCCATTGTTACATCTTTTCCTTGTACGGGGTACGTTATAGGATCAGTTAAATAAATACTTTTTGTATTTTTAGGCACATTATACCACTTCATTTGTTCTTCAGTATATTCCTCATATACGCCAACATCGACAAAAAAACCTTGTCCGTCACGGGTTATATAGGGCATGAAGCGTCCATCCTTTCCATGGCCCTCCTCTCCGCTATACTGCTCATCATGGCCGTCAAGTTCCCCTGCCTCGTAAGCAATGGTTATGCCAAATATATCTTCATGAATATCTAACGCAGCCTTGATGGACGTCATAACGACTTCTCTAGAAACCTTATCTTCTTTTCGCATCGCTTCTGTTTGAGTCGCTAAGGACTGTGCAACAACCTTTATTTTATTGAACTTTTGTTCAACTTGACTGCCGTAATACTGCGCATTTAACCTGGCGATTGTCCTTGCCTGTTCCTTACTGCTGATAAAAATTTGATTGAGAACAATGGCAATTAACACTGTAAATCCTATCAAAACAACTGCACCCGTATAAAAACTCAGCTTGTGCCCCAACCTCATCTTTTTAATCATTTCAATGTACCTCCATAGATTACCTTATGTTTTAGTCCATATTATGACCACTTATATTTTGACATTAATATACTTAATTCTACATTTAAAATGTTGATTTTATATTGGCTTTTTATTGGTTTTATATTATAAAATGGTTAAATCTAAGCGTCTCTGTATTGAAAGAGGTCCCAGAAGCTTTTATAAAGCTTCTGAGACCTCTTTATCTGTTATATCTTCATTTATATAACACCTCTTACTATTCGATTATCGTTTAATATAGTCCATAAGTTTTATTGACTTCCTGAATAAAAATCACACCATTGCCTGGCTCATCGATTTTAAGTTCTTCTTTAATAGAGCCTGCTATCGCTTCAGTCAGCTGCTCTTCGGATATAATTAAGACGATTTCTTTTTCTGGTTCTATTTCCATTGAGAACAGCTTACTAGTCTCATGAATACCCGATCCTCTTGCATTGATA
>JAQSYB010000205.1 GCA_029256365.1 Clostridia bacterium | reverse complement strand
CCTACATAGATTAGGTATGGTGGCACTAGATTGTTATTTGCAATCAACGCAGCTATGGGGACTTGATATAACTGTGAAATCTTCCACAGTGTATCATTGGGTTGAACGGTATGCAGTATGACTTCTGGTATTTTTAGCAGCTGACCTACATAAATCTTATTCACATCTTTTAGGTTATTAATCTCTCCTATTTTCTTCACATTGCTGCCATAAAACAATGCTAATCTAAAAAGGTTATCTCCAGGCTTGACGGTATGAAGCAAATAATCTCGATCTGAGAAGTCCGGCACCCAGAGTTTTTGTCCTGGATATAATGCTATGGTGTCTGATACATTATTTAGCTTCATCAAATACTGTGTCCCTGTATGAAACATACTTGCAACTCCGGACAAGGTATCCCCTGCTTTTGCGATGTATTCTTTTTTAGGATTGATGATAGGTTTTAACATATAGTATTTGTAGCCTGAATTCATAAGTACAATCATGTCCGAAGCAACAATAGATATCCTTCCTGCTCCTCCAAAGTCTTCTAGTACCCACTCTTTCACTAGCTTACCTGTACTGCTGTCAAAAGCCAAAAGACTATAATTGAACATGGTAATTACCAGATTGTTTGTAAGTACAATGTTTCCAAAGCCCCAAGAGGTGTATTCCGGTTTTATTTTTGTAAAATCAACTGACCATAACATGGCACCAGTATGCTTATCTAGTGCAATAAGGTTAGGTGAGGTATTGTATGTTAAAAGCTTATTGTTTACGCTAAAAGCTTCACCAAATGGATCATATATGGGGGACTCAGCAGCATGTGTCCAGATTACCTTGCCAGTTTTTGTATCAATCCCATTGATCTCTGTCCCCATGTTCTTTTTGACAGAATTGTACAGAACATGATCGCTATAAACCATAAATATGTCATACTCGAACAAATCATCGAGACTATAGTCCTTTATCCACAGTTCTTTCCCACTTGCCGCATCAATTGCAATCACTTGGCTTGCACTGGCTGAATAATTAGGCCAACTGAGAAAGATCTTATCATCACCTATTACAATATTTACCGTACCACTGGTAACTCCAACTTTATATTCCCATTTTCGCAATCCTGTAACCGCATCCAGTGCTGCTATATAGGAAGTCTCCCTCCCAATCTCCCCTGTCTTTGTTTGATAACTGACATAAACTTGCTTGTCGTCATAGTTAATTTTGCGAACCTCGAAACCACCCATATCAGAAGTCCACAAGTTTTTAATTTCTCTGCCGCTTACCTGTGAGGATACAATGGTCCCCTCGTTGCTATAGTAAAACCCGTTGTCGTGTGCCACAAAATTGTTATTTTCAGCAATTCGATCTCCAGTTATATCACTTCGGTTCATTCGATCAACAGCATAAAGGTACGTATATCGATTCATTTTTCGCGTCTCATAAAATATGTCACCGACTACTGCCAAAGGGGTCCATTTCATCGCTTCCAAGTCATGTTTGTACGACAGTGCATCATAGTGAATGGGCGAATAGTTGCTGTTTGATGGGACCCTGCGCTTCATATACCAATTTTCTCGTTGGCTTTCCTTGTAACCGAATGTTGCCATCCCAAAACCTCCTAAATTACAATAATAATTATCATATGTGATAAATAAAAAAGAGTGCCTAAATAGATCAGGCACTCTTTGAGATACAATATATATCATCAATGTTTATAATCATTGCTGAAACCACATCCACAAACAACACATTAAAATTCATTTTCATGCCTTTTGAAAAATTCATAATAGGTACGCACATTATCCAACTCTGTCCATCGTTTCACATCAACAGGGTTTCTATCCAGATCATATATTTTTGCTCCAGCCAAAGCAAGCAAAAATGGCGAATGTGTTGATATAATAAATTGACATCCCAAAAACCTTGCAGAATCCTCAATAAATTTCATTAATTCCATCTGGCGTTTTGGGGAAAGACTGTTTTCTGGCTCATCCAATATATAAAGTCCATTTTCACCTATTTTTTCAGTGAAATATCGAAACGCACTTTCCCCATTTGAATATTCCCGTACATTATCAATCAATTCATTTCTTACAAAACGAGACTGGCTTTTACTTCTAGCACTATTTACTTTTTTGAGCTGTTCATAATCTGCTATAGACTTCATCTGAAAATGAGAATACTTCGCATCCAAATATTCTTCGAAAAGCTCTTCCCTCTTTTGATCAATTCCATCATTGAAATTGCGGATATTCAACATATAGTCAAATACATCATCACTGGTTATGATTCTGCTATTTTCAGGTATATCAGCTTCAAGCTGTATATTGCACATATCTACATAATCCGGATAAAAGTTAGATTTATTGTAAATAGAATCACGCTTGACTCCTGTTTTTTCTGCTATTACATTTAATGCTGTTGATTTCCCTGAACCATTTCCACCATACAGAATCGTAACTGGTTCAAAATCAATTCTTTCAAGCCCATTTCTTGATAATACCTTAAAAGGATAAAAGGAGTCATAGCACGTCCTTCTGATATTCATAAAAAAATTAAATTCATTATCCTCATTTGGAAATGTAAAAACATTTAAATAAACCATTCTCATCTTCTCCATCTTTGTTTTTTACTATAACTCAAGCCATATTCTGTTCTATCTTATAATCAATCACTTGCTGTTTAAACTTACCTGTACATTTTTTATTACTCCTTTTGGCATAAAAAATGCTCCTTACTATTAGACACTATTCTATCATAATGTCCATTGGCAAGGGGCATTTTTCAATTTTGCATTTGAGGTTTTTTTGCTATATATTCTATTGATAGCTCAATCGTTCAGTTTTACACCTTAAATTTATGTATTAGTGGCTGCAGCTCTTGAAATAATTGCGATAATTCAACACTAACATTCGCGATTTCCTCAAAGGATGCAGTCTGTTCCTGCATGGATGCTGATGCTTGCTCTGTTGATGCTGCATTCTCTTCTGCTACTGCGGAAAGAGTTTGAATGGTATCTAGCATTTCATTTTTCCTCAGTTCAACTTGATTTCCCGTTTCCTTGATCGACTCTACTGCTTGTTTTGATTTTCCTATTGCTTCAGCAATCTCAGTATATTTGCTTTCAGCTAAATTTACATTTTGCACCTGCTCTTTTAGTATCAAATCAACTTCTTCCATAATTTTCACCGTTTTGACAGTGTCATGTTGTAAATCACTAACCATAGCATCAATTATCTTTGTAGAATTTGCTGACTGCTCGGCAAGCTTTCTAATCTCATCTGCCACAACTGCAAAGCCCTTTCCATGTTCCCCAGCCCTAGCTGCTTCTATTGCAGCATTTAGAGCAAGTAAATTTGTCTGCACTGCAATAGATGAAATTAAGTTGCTTGCTTCGCTGATCTTTTCAGAGCTTTCATTGGTCTTCACTATGCTCTCAAAAACACTATTTGTTGCATTGCTGCTTTCTTTGGTTTTTATCGCCAGCTTATCAATAACATTTAGTCCCTGTTCAATTAATATATTTACTTCAACTGATGAATCTGTCAATATTTCTATATGCTTCTTATTTTCTTCTATAATATTCCCAAGAAGTATAAGCTTTTCAGATCCTTCATTGGTACTTAAGGCTTGGTCCGTTGCGCCTCTTTAATGGATGTTACAATGTTATTTACTGTATCAGCATAAGTATTAAAGCACTTAGCCATCGTTCCAATCTCATCCTTTGATACTAAATTAATTCTCTTAGTTAGGTCTATTTCTCCATCACAGATTTCTGAAAGAACCTTAGACATGATGTTAATACGTTTAATGATTAAGTTTCTAATTGTGAAGAAGATAAAGATGCAGATTAAAATAATAGCACTAAAAAGTATAATAGTTTTTTGGTATAAACCTTTTATATTCATAGATATTTTGCTATTTCCGCCATAAAACTCATTGTTTGCCTCTTCTAATAGTACACCAATTCTTTCTTCCATCATTGCTGCATATGGATCAAATTTCTCCATATAAACATTGCCTGCATCTGTTCCATTATTAATATATTCATTTGCCATATCTACACCCATTTGATAGTAATCATCTAGGTCTTTTATAAATGAATCCAGGAACTCGGCATCAATACCATATCCCTTTAAATCTACAATCTGCTTCTTAGCACTTTCATAATAAATTGCTGCTTCACCAAATCCATCATCATAACCTGGTCTTGCAGCAGTTGCTGAAATATCAGTAAGCCATTGTTGTATTTGAATAATGTCTTTTTGTAAGGATAACGATGTAATCATCAATGGTGTATTTCTATCTTGTTGCAGATTGACAAGCCCATTTATGCTATTTATTGAAATCATCATAAATAACATAAGTAACCCCGCAATTATAACCATTCCTATCATTATCCCTGCAAACTTAGTTGATATTCTCATAAACTCCCCCCCATAATCGCTGTTCTTTTACCTATTAATACTTACAAGTAAATCGTAATTCTATCTATCTCAGCCTTACCCCCTCTCATACAGATTCCATAAAACCCCTAGTGAATCTACATTAAATGACTACTGTTTTGTTATGAATACTTCTATTGCGGTATTTATTGTTAAGAAATAAACAGTGTTTTATATAATTGTTCATGCAACATCTACAACCAGTATCATTTTCATCCCAAATTTTAAAGTTATGATAGAAGCACCAAAACTTACAAAATGTCTTAATATTTAGACAATTTACCCATCAATATCTTATCACATTATTTTACAATCTTCTACATAATTCTTACTCTTCTTCCTTCCACTATATTAAATGGGTATTATTTCATTTTGAGAATCATCATTAGAATATTTAACACCTAATATTAGCTTAGGATTAACTGATGTAAGCATCCAATTTAAGACCATATTTTCGCAACAAAAATCCTCTGCTGGATAAATTCAGCAGAGGATCTTTAAATTCAATCTACTCCTTGACTATCAATGTTATAGCCTCATATGTATGATGTGTTCTAGTTAGCATATACTTAATAACTGGATACTTCTGTTCCTGCATTTCATTTACTGATGCAAATGAAAGCCCTGCCAGGATTTAGCCAGATTTTCATTTGGAATCCAGGTGGAATTCTTGTTATCCTTATTATAATCTGAAATAGGAGCTATTTTACCATCAGTTTTATCTCCCAGCCACGCAAGAGATTGGTCCACTTCTTTCAATTTAATAGCCTTCTTTGACGTGCTTGCATTTTGAGGCAATCTTTGATTAATCATTTCCTGCAGCCATGGCATTGCAAGCTCTTCCGTTTTACCAATTTCATGTCCAGAATCCGATTCATTTGCCAAACACCACAGCGGTTCATCTTTTATATATTTATCAAATAGATCTTCAACTGCATCTTTTCTGCGTTGCAAATCATTTTCTCCAGTAAAAAATAACGCTGGCACCTTTAGGGCTTCCTTATTTAGCTCTGAAAAAAAATACCCGCCCTTTACAGCAACAAATGTAATAACCCGCTCAGGCTTCCAACAGGTAAAATGATAGTTATACTGTGCACCTGCAGAAAAGCCCCACATCGCCAAGGGAGCATTTTTTATCTCTGGATGCTTTGTCTCCTGCGCAAAATATGCTAGAGCATTGATCATTTCCTCACCAGACCCATACTCAGCCTGCCAGTATGATATATCATTCCCCTCTTCAGCTCGGCTTTTCATATGAGAAGTCAATATAACAAATTGATTTTCTCTTGCAAAGTTCTGCCACTTCTCTTCGTACATCATAGGGATGCTGCTATATTCATAACCCGCTCCCAGGTACAATATACCCCGATATGTTTTTATATTTTCAGGGCACCATATCGCAAACTGTGCAAAAGAAAAGTTGTCTTTCTCTTCAGGAAGAGCATTGTATGTATATTTCTTTTCTGTTTCAAAAACCGGTGCTTGCCTACTGCATGATGCTGCCATCAGCATCATACTCAAAATTAAGATAACAACAATACTGAGTTTATAAATACTTTTCATTGCTTCACCCCTAACTTCATTCGTTGCTTACTTATCCGAATCTTCTTAATATATCGATTATATCAAATGCTCATATATAGATTGTGAACTAACAGTGAATTGATTATGAAATATTTACCATTACCTCCAAGTAGTTCTACAATATATACTGTCAGTCTATTTGGATAACGGGCAGCTTAAGTTTCATAATCTCATACAAAAAATAAAAATCCATGAATCATTCTTAAGATAATCCATGGATTTTTATGAATCACACACATCTTTTATTCGTTCAATTTCATTTAAACAACCTACAATATCAGCACCACCGGCTCTTAATGTACTATAATCACTTATTGCTCATTTTCTTTCTGAATCATTTCTTCAACCTGCTGTTTTTCTTTGTGAGACAATGTATCCATTAAATAATTAGGGTCTTTACTCAATGCTTCCTGATATAGCTTTATTTTTTCATTTGCACGATCAATTTCAGCCTTTAGATCTCTGGCGGATAGCAGCGAACAGCCTACCCCCCTTATAATAATCTGCTGTAACCCATCTGAGGTTGCAACCGCTATATTATATTTTTTCTGATTGTCATAGGCAAACTTTTCAATATATTGGTCCGCCGTTTGTGCCTCCCTGGTATATACAATATGGATATTATGATAGTCGATTACTTCCTCAAGGTGCCCCTGAACACGGTAAGCATCAAATACAACGATTATCTTGCATTTTCGAATCCCTTGGTAATTGCTTAGGGCATCAAGCAATTTCATTCTGGCACTATCCATATTTCCATCAACAAGCTCTTTCAGTTCAGGCCAAGCATGAATAATATTGTAGCCATCCACAAGGAGATACTCTTCCTTGGCTTCCTGCTGCCTGTTCATATAGATGGTTGGTTCATAATAACTGCCCTTGACTGTCTTGTGTCTTTTCCAAGCAGACTTCTCCCCTTGGTTGGCGTAGAAGGTGCTATTGATAATTTGATCAATCTCGTCAAGGCTGATCCATTTTTCCGCTGTATATACGGTCCCCTTTGAGACCTTTTCTCCCAATAATCCATCCTTTATCTGAAGATAGCTTTCCACATGCATATGGTTTTTTACTTCATACCAATCCACTAGAAATCCTGCTCCATGTGTGCAAAATACAGAACCTGTAGGATTTGCCATGTCTCTTTCCGAATCATATCCGATGCTTTCTATGACCGCATCTGAATCATGGCATGGTTCATACCCTTTCAGGCTGTAAAATAGCCTACCCATACCTTTTGTGTAGGCAACTACCTCTTTTTGATAGTTCCTCATGGTAATAACCGGTGCGCTCCCCACTAGAAGTGCCGTCTCGCCATTTGTATGCGATACTTCGCATGTTCCATACATTTTCTCAATGTCAGTCATCGCTCTTCCTACCATTTTTTCTGGCAGCTCCAACTGAAAGGTATAATAAGGCTCCAACAATATAGATTCCGCTTCCTTTAAGCCCTGACGCACCGCACGGTAGGTGGCCTCTCTGAAGTCGCCACCTTCTGTATGCTTATTGTGTGCACGACCTGAGACCAATGTAATTTTCATATCTGTAATGGCTGACCCTGTCAAAACACCTTTATGCGCCTTTTCTTCCAGATGGCTTAAAACAAGTCTTTGCCAACTTTTACCCAGGACATCCTCGCCGCATTCCACTCCAAAATGCAAACCGCTTCCCGGCTCACCGGGCTCCAATAACAAGTGGACCTCAGCATAATGCCGCAAGGGTTCAAAGTGCCCTACCCCTTCT
>JAQSYB010000005.1 GCA_029256365.1 Clostridia bacterium | reverse complement strand
AAATCTGCTTTATTAACTGCTACGCCTTGTGTTGCCTGACTTGATGATACACGTTCAATTTTGATATCAAAATGATCGTATACATATTTTATAAAGCCTGAACAATCAAAGCCTTTTGGTGTTGTTCCACCCCATACATACTTTACCCCAAGCTGCTTTTTAGCGAAGCTTACGATTTCTGTTCCCAGATCTGCCGCTGCATTGGAAGGAGTTCTTGTTACATTGCCCCGCGATACTGCTGCACCATTTACGGATACATATGTACTGCTTACCCAACCTGATTTTCCATTAGAAGCCGATATTTGATACCAAGCATCTGTAGATTTAAGAATTGTAATGCTCTGACCCTTTGTTAAGCTGCCAATGATTGAATCAGATGTACTTGGACCACTGCGAAGATTTAAATTGGTAGCAGTGACAGTGGCTGTTTTGTTTTCGTCGGCATAAGCAATGATTGTGCTTAAGCTCAATAACATCACAAAAACCGCAGAAAACAACAATAGTTTCTTTAACTTTAACATTGAATAATCCCCTTTTCTTGTCTACGAGGTTAGTTGACGGGTTAGGTAAAAGAGACACCCTGTCGCACATAGCGACTTCACCCCAAAGATATAATCCCCCGCTCTCCAATTGAAAGGAGATTCGACTTTTTATATAGTTTATCATAAGCATGAAGGATGGTAAACTGCAATATCTGGAAATTAGCAATATAAATAGCAATAGCTGCCATGTTACTAACTAGAACTACAATAAAAAAACAAGCTCAAAAGCGTTCTATAAAACACTTTTGAGCTTGTTAAAGCATGATGCATACTTGATATATCCTATGTAATACCATAAAACTTAGCAAAGTTACTGATCATATCTAATTTGTAATCCTGTAATTCTATAACCTTTTTAAGCTTATTTTGATAGTCCGCTTCTGTCCACTCTTTTTTCTTTAAATAACGTTTCTTGCCAAACTTCCAATACTTATGGGGAAAGGATATCATTGCAAGCAAAGGATATAACTCTTCCCTCTCTATGGGTCTAACGCTGTCATAGGCATCAATTATTCGTCTGCAAAGGTCAAAGTCCCATTTGAATTTATGTTTGCATAGAATCCGTCTAATAAGCTTTCCAAGGTCGCTCATGGGACAGTCCAATAATGAGGACTCCAAATCTACCAAATAGAGCTTTCCCTCTCTATCTCTTAATATATTTTGATAATAGAAACTATCATGACAAATAAAGTTTTCTTTTTCTGCTATCGAAAATGCGTGCTTTGCTTCAGGGGTATTCAGTAATGCTATGGAATACTCAGCTTCCTGCATAAAAATATGCAGGTTGTTCTGAAAAATCAAATCGAAGCCCATTGTCTTGGATTTTTTGTTGATTTTCGTGACAAAGCCTTTTACAGCGTCAACTTGTTTATTAAAATGCTCCAGCCACTTGTTGTGCCTATTTCTGATTTTGATGTGCTCAGGAACTTCTAAGTTCTTCGCAGTATTGTGAAATTTTGCCAGAAGTCTAGCACTATCTAGTATATCATCTATATCTTTAAAACTAACCTCGTCTCCGTCAATCCAACCCGTCATATAAAAGCTGGACTTTTTATACTTAATCAAATACTCATTATGCTTTGTGTATATATAGGGAGCGAGATGATCAAAGCCTTTGTCCATTAATGCTTTTGATAAATAAAAGCTTTTGTGGGCACGTTTGTATCCCCGGCCCAGCACTTTAAGACAATAGGAATTGTTTTCATCTGTTATTCGATAGGCGCTTCGCACCTTATCAACACTTTTGTATTCAATATCATAAAAATCCAACATTTTCTCTAAGAGCTCCATTTCATCATCTTGAATATCAATGGAGCTGCTATATAGCAAGGTTTTGTCCATAATATCACCTCATTTTACATGCTATTACATTATATTAAGCATCATGGATATATATTTGAAAAATATAAAATTAATATTAAATTATATTTGATTGTTTCATGAATGTGGCAGTATATGAATGCGTTGTAAAAAAAAACTATTTTTTTTCGATATTATGTTGACAAATAATTTAAATGGATGTATACTTAAATTCGTTGTTGCAACGGGCTTTTAGCTCAGTTGGTTAGAGCAACCGGCTCATAACCGGTTGGTCCGGGGTTCGAGTCCCTGAAGGCCCACCATTTTAATATATGCCTTGGTAGCTCAGTCGGTAGAGCAGAGGACTGAAAATCCTCGTGTCGGTGGTTCGATTCCGCCCCAAGGCACCATTTAAAACACAGTTCATGTGTTTTTTTTATTTAAAAAAAAAGCCACTGTTTGATATCAAACAGTGGCTTCACATTTAATTTGTTATAATTGTTCCATAAAATTCATAGCTTACATTTGGATCTGTTGGATACTCTGTAAAGGCACGGAATAAAAACTTATGAAAGCTTTCTTTCATCCCTGGATACAGATTCAGTACCTCATTCTTTATTTTATTAGCCTCTTCCTCTATTGCTGCAACATTGTCTAAGCTTAAATTCGTTTTATATTTAATGACTGGTAATAAGCCTTCTGTAGTATATGTGATATCTAAAGAAATCAATTCGATGCCATTGTTCTCCTTTAATGTATAAGGGAATTTATATTCTTCATTTAACTCTTCATATAGGTCATTGCCAAAATTAACGATATCAGGCTCGTTTTTATATTGTATAAAAGGTGCAGGTCGAAGCAGTTTGTTTGTGATATTGGCATATAAAGCAGCAGGTACCATATAGGATTTTTCTTTCAATTGCTTCGCTTTACTATAATAGTCAATGGCCGTCAAGCCGCCATATGTATAATCACCAATTGACACCCCGCCTAGCTTCCATTGCTCATTTTCTTTTGTATAGACAAAGGTTAACAAGTAATCAATGACTCCAGTAGTAGATTTTAAAGTAGATACGAAATTTTCTCTATTAAAAGCAGATATGGTAATGGCATAAGGTAAATCCTCAGTAAGCAGTGAAGTAATTTGAAAATTACCAATTTTATCAGTAGTAAAATAAAATTTATCCTGCTGTATGAAATTATGGCTCTTTAATGCTTCATTTAGCTGAGCTAATCCATTGCTTAGGTCTCCAGCACTTTGAATAAAGGTTTCTGTACTGTTCTTTGTCAGCAATTCTACATCCTTATCAGAAATGGCTTTTAGTATGACCCCTTCAAAAGATTCCAAATCCTTTTGTATTTGCGCGTCAATGCCCTGATTATGGTATGTTGCTGTCTTTCCCACACCTACTGAGCATGAAGAGGCTGTAAATAGTATGACAGCCAATATAAAAATTACGTACTTTCTCATATATTCCTCCATCCTATATCTAATACAACAGATAAAGACCTACTTTATTGTAAGCCTTAATCCAGTATATTATTTATTTTTAAGAATTAATCTGCCAAGTGATTCCGAATTGATCTGTAAGTCCACAGTGACAAGGACTGAAGAAGGTCGGTGAAGGCTCTATTGCTACAGTACCTCCAACCTTAAGTTTTTCAAAAGCTGCCTTAACCTCATCTGGATTGCTCATTACTACAGTTAAGGATAATTGATTGCCGCTCACTATTTCTATATTCATATTATCAGCCAAATGAAATTTGTTGCCGCTTATATCTATTTGTGAATTGATTATGAAGTCTTTTTGTTCTGAGCTGCCCATCTTAGCATCTCCGAAAGTCATCATATAATCAACGGATGCAGAAAACACATCCTTATAAAGGTCAATGGCTTCTCTACAGCATCCATTCATATAAATTCTAGGTATTATTTGCATTTAAATATCCCCTTTCAAATTATTATCAGATTCCACGAAGCTCTTAAGTGCCAGAAGCTTCTTATCCCAAAACTGCTCATAATATGCAAGCCAATGTTTTAATTCCTTTAGTCCCTCAGGCTGAAGCTTATATCGCGTCTCTCTTCCAACTTTCTGTTCTGTTACAAGTCCAGCTTCTGAAAGTATTCGAAGGTGCTTAGAGACAGCAGTGCGGCTCATTGGAAAATAGCTGCTTATGACTGTAACAGGCATCTCGTTTTCTGCCAGTAGGTTTAACAGCTCTCTTCGGGTAGGATCAGCAATTGCTTGGAACACATCATGTTTAGTTGAGGTAGTTGTCATGTTCATCACCTAACTTATTTTTGAAGTCTTCAAGAATATAGCCCCAGCCATCATACATTATTTCTCTAAGCTGTGTATTCTCTTCTGACCACCCTGAATGAATAAGTGTAAATTCTGTTTTGTCACCTAAGTCCTTAAGCTCAAAGGACACGTACTGCTCCAGATTATTTCCGCACCATGTAAATCCAAGCTTAGTTGGCGGTTCAAGCTCTTTTACTTTACAATAACAAATTCCATCCCAGTCTCTTTGCGGTTGAGATTTGAAGGTAAATTCATAGCCCATAATTGGTTGGAAATTATTTGGCATAAGCCATACTGCCAGTCCATCTGATGTAGCTATTGCGTTCCAAACCTTTTCAATTTGAGCATTCATTACAACAGTTCGTACGATATCTGGTAGTTTGTTGTATGATTCATTTGTCATATGTACACCTCCAATCAAGAGTATTAGAAACCAAAAGGTTTCATGTTTATTATACGACACCTTTTGGTTTCGTGTCAATAAAAAAAGCATCTTATTACTAAGATGCCTTTCTACTATTCGGCTTTTTTATAGAAGAAGGTTTTAAGTGATTCTAACTTATAACGCTGAGGCATAATAATCTGCTCTGTGCTTCCTACAAACAGTACCCCATTGCTATTTAATGAATCTCTGAATTTTTGATAAATCTCAGCCTTTGCCTCTTCTGTAAAGTATATCATAACATTTCTACAAACGATTAAATCACAGTTGTCATGATATTTATCCTTTAATAAGTTATGTTTCTTGAATTCAACGCATTTCTTGACCATTTCCTTTATTCTATAGTAATCCCCCTCCTTGTCAAAAAACTTTGCTACAAAGTCCTTTGGCAAGCTTTCAAGGCTCTTTGGTGCATACAATCCATACTTTGCTTTTGCAACAGCACCATCGTCTATATCTGTGGCAATAATTTTAATATTACTAAGATCCATAAACCTGGACATCAACATTACAAGTGAATATGGTTCTTCACCAGTAGAGCAAGCAGCACTCCAAATTTTAAGCTTCTTGTTGCTCTTAAGAAGATTTGGGATGACCTCTTTCTCAAGAATTTCCCATTGGCCAGGGTTTCGATAGAATTCCGATACATTTATAGTAAGATAGTTTATAAACTCATCATAAAGCTTCGAATTTTGCGTTAATGCTTTATGATAGTCATCATAGTCATCAAAATTATTTCTTTTAATCAATGAGTCGATACGTCTTCGCATTTGCCTTTCTTTGTAGCTTGAAAGGTCTATGCCTGTAAGTTTCAGTATCTTCTGTTTAAAGCCCTCATAATCTATCAGCATGTCGAAATCCCCTTAAATTAATAAAATTTGTCATAATTTGATTCTAGCACAATTAAGGCATAAAAAAAAGTCGTGATATTTTACAATATCACGAAAATAGAATGTAAAGGGGGTCTCAATGTATTTTGTGAGGTCAGTTATATTTTGGTCAATTCGAAAAATATTATACATGATTTTATAAATATTTTTTATTATTGCTAATATTTTCAATTCATTTCACAAGACGTATAATATTGATATAGGAAGCCCGACTATAAAATTTACTTAACTGTTTAGGAGGTGCATCGATGAACTGTCCATATTGTACGAAAGAGCTTATTCCTGGATTTATTTATGGAGGGAGCTATGGAGTAAATCATTCCTTAAGGTGGCTGCCTGAAACCAAAATGCCAACGTTAGCTGCATTGGAGTTAGATTCAGAGCTTCTTAGTACCAATAAGCTTGCATCACAACCAAGAGTGAAAAGCTATAAATGTATTCATTGCAATAAAATGGTTATCAATCTAGATGAATAATCCTACAATAAATAAATAGACAAATAAAAGTCTCAGCCCATCGAGGGCTTCCCCTTTTGCCTGGATTTGTTTTGCAAATGGCTTTAAATAAAAAGCGTGTATACTGCTATACACGCTTTGTTGTATCTTATTTCTTAGTCTTGTACTGTTTCTACAGCTTCAGCTGCTTCAACTGCTTCTTTGATGCTAAGACTGATTTTCTTTTCTTCAAGTTTCATATCCACAATTTTTGCTTTCACCATTTGACCTAGCTTTAATACATCAGCTGGCTTTGCAATTCTCTTATCTGATATTTGTGAAATGTGAACCAAACCATCAACTCCTGGCTCAAGCTCTACAAACGCACCGAAATCAGCAAATCTTGCTACCTTAACATTTATGATATCACCAATTGCATACTTGCTTGGCACTACGCTCCATGGCTCAACAGTAGTTTGTCTTAAACCAAGAGAAATCTTTTTCTTCTCATTATCAACCTTTAGAACAATTGCTTCTACTACTTGACCTGGTTTTACAACTTCTGATGGATGTTTTATTCTATTCCATGAAAGCTCTGATACGTGGATTAAGCCGTCAACTCCGCCAATATCAACAAATGCGCCGAAATCGGTAAGTCTCTTAACTTCACCCTTAACCTTTTGGCCTTCTTGGATTGTATTAAACACTTCTTTTTCAGCAACTTCTCTTTCTTTTCTAAGATACTCTTTTCTTGAAAGAATAACTTTTCTCTTTTCCTTGTCATACTCTGCAACATAGGCTTTCACCTTTGTATTTACATATTGACTCAAATCTTCTGCATATCTGATATCAATAAGTGATGCAGGTATAAATGCTTTAATACCAAATGTTTCTGCTACCACTCCGCCCTTTACTACAGACTTAATCACAGCATCAACAGCTGATTTTTCGTTATATGCATATTCGATTTTGTACCAGTTCTTATCTGCGTCAACAAGCTTCTTTGATAAAACAACATTGCCTTCACCGTCATTCATGTTAACGATCTTTGATTCTACTTCATCACCAGGCTTTATTAAATCCTTTAATGAAAGCTCATGATCCCAAGTAAATTCTTCTTTTTTGATGATGCCATCTGACTTATAGCCAATATCTACCATAACTTCGTCATCAGTAACAAATATGACTTTGCCGGTCACTGTATCGCCGCTATATAAAGATTTGAAGCTTTTCTCATACTCCTCCATCATCATTGCTTGATCTTCTCTGTTCATTTCATCCATTTTTGCAACTACCTCCTTAATAATCCACTCCGGTGTCGATGCACCCGCGGTTATCCCAACTGATTTAAATGATTTTATATATTCCAAAGAAAGCTCAATTGCTGTTTCAATATGTATTGTATTGGTATTTATACTCTTGCATATTTGATAAAGCTTTTGTGTATTCGAGCTTGCTTTGCTGCCGATAATAATCATGCATTCCACTTTTTTAGCCAAGTCTGCTGCAGACTTCTGTCTATTCTCTGTGGCACTGCATATGGTTTCAAAAACCTTCACATTCATGTACTTCTTTTGTACTTCTGCTAAAACCGTACTCCAAAGTTCCTGTGTAATAGTAGTTTGTGCAACTATACATATTTTATCATAGTTTGGCAGGTTTTCTACCATATTTGAATTTTCAATTACTACAGCTTTGTTTTCACACCATCCATTGATTCCTTGGACCTCTGGATGCTCTGCGTCACCTACGATAAATATTTGGTATCCTTTTTTGCTGTACTCATTTACAATTCTATGTATTTTTAGTACAAATGGGCAGGTACAATCCACATATTCAAGTTCTAGATCTTGCAGCTGCCTATACTTGTCCTCAGCTATTCCATGTGATCGTATGGCTATCAGTGAGGATTTGTCGATGCTCTCATCAATACTTTTAAGAGCTTGTACGTTGTTTTGCTCAAGTTTTTCTATCACTTGATTGTTATGAATTAAGGGTCCATATGTGTACAGACTTCTATTCTTATTGCTTTCAGCCAAAGAAAAAACTTTATCTACGGCATTTTTAACACCGAAGCAGAAGCCTGCGTTTTTATCAAATAGTATCTTCATATTATCATCCTTTTGAGATATCTTTAATGTATCTCATGATATCCATACTGATATTTAAATAGTCTTCGCTTTGAAGCTTTTCATCATAATATTTGTCTAGCATCATTGGTTTACCTATTCTGACGATTGTTCTACTAAAAAATTTATAATTGCTGATGATTGCAATTGGCAGCACCGGAGAATTTGACCTGATAGCTATCATCGCCACACCAGGCTCTGCCTTTAGTTCTCCAGTCTTATTTCGTGTGCCTTCTGGAAACATACCCATAATCTTATTTTCCTTAAGCAGTTTCAAACAGGTTTTAATGCTTTTCATATCAGCCTCTCCCCTTTTCACTGGGAATACGCCAATATTTCTTAAAAAGGCACCAAAAAACTTATTTTTAAAAAGCTCTACTTTTGCCATACTATGCATTTTATAAGGCAAGGATATGGCTAGTATAATTGGATCAATGGCATTGGTATGATTGGCACAAATCAGTAAGGGTCCTCCAGCAGGAAGGTTGTGCTTTCCCTCAACCTTTACATTATAAAACAAAAAGAATATAGGCTTCAATATTCCTCTTACTATTCTATAAAGCATCCACAAATCCTCCATGAAGGCGTATATATTTCATAAGCTCTTGAACACCTTCTTCAATACTTTGTCCAAGTGTATCAATAAGTATTGCGTCATCTGCTTGAATCAAGGGTGAATCTGCTCTATGGGTATCAACATAATCCCGTTGCTCAATCTGACTTTTTATATCTTGAAGATCTGCAGTTTTGCCTGTTGATAGTATTTCCAAGTATCTTCTTCTTGCACGTTCCTCTAGACTTGCTGTAATAAAGAACTTTAAGAATGCATTTGGGAAAATGACAGTTCCAACATCCCTTCCATCCATTATTACATTTTTGCCGTAAGAAATTTTCCGTTGTAATGCTACAATGTTCTTTCTCACTTCAGGAATTGCAGCAACAGTAGAAACATTTTTATTAATACGCTCTTCTCTAATCTGTTTGTCCACCGCTTCTCCATCTAAGTATATGCTTTTATTCTCGAAATCTATGTCAACTTTTTCTGAAATTTCAACAATTGCATCGGTGTCTCCCAAATCAATATTGCTGTCAAGTATTTTTAAAGTTAATGCTCGATACATTGCCCCGGAATCAATATATGTATAATTTATTCTTTCTGCGACTAGTTTGGCAATGGTGCTTTTTCCTGCACCAGCTGGACCGTCTATGGCTATTACTTTATATTCCAAAACAATCCCCCCTTCGTTTTTGCCATACTATACATTTTAACAAATAAATTAGGAAATTTAAAGTGTTTAAATTTAAGTGAAGATTTATTTTAATAAATCAGGCCTTAAGCATAAGGCATTGTTTAAATATACATTTTTTATTTTGTCCTTCATGTCTTCATCATTATAAAAAATACAAACTCTAATGCATTTTGCCAGGCTGTCTTCCACATACATTTCCTGCATACACATCAATGAAGCTTGAGTAATGCCCAAATCTCTGGCTGCCTTGGCAGGGTATGCTGAAGTCAAATCCTTTGTACAAGTAAAAAATATTGCTATGATTCTATTTAAGTCCAGATTGTTGCTTTGTATGATATCCTCAAGCAGCACTTTCGTAGCAGATAGCAATTCTTCATTATGATCATTTTCAATGGTTGTAGCTCCTCTTATGCTAATCATCCAAGGGCCCCCTATTCTAGTCTTATCCTACCTACTTGAACAAAGCCATTACTTACCCTAATGATACTGTCTTGCATAGGTGAAATAATATTGTCTGTCATTGAGGTTATTTTGATTGTTGCAGGATAGTCACTCTTTATCCCACTAATTTCAATTATATCATTATTTTTCACAATAAGTGAAATTGATTTTTGATCAAAGCTTCTATAGTACTCACCATTTAAATATATTTGGATTTTACTGTAATCTGATTTGGTAATCACGGATAACTCAATTGTACCTGTGTTAATCTGCGTTTGGCTTTCTGCTATTGAAACACCTTCTAGCTTGCCCAATGCATAAGAAAGAAGCCCTGAACTGCGCTGTTCCATCACAAAATTAATCAATTGCAAGGAATAAAGTACAATAAACAATAAAATTGCAAGGGCATATATTTTTTTTTCAATTGTAGCCCACCATTGATAATATCTATTTTGTTTTTGCAACGATCTGCTGCTCATTGATTTCCTCCCTCTAAGCGTTGCTTCCGGCTGCGTAGCCTGTTGAAAAAGCTATTTGCAGGTTATAGCCACCAGTGAAAGCATCTAGGTCCATTACCTCACCTGCGAAATACAGACCTTGAATCACCTTGGACTCCATAGTCTTCGGGCTGATTTCCTTTAAACTTACTCCACCGGAAGTAACGATAGCTTCTGCAATTGGTCTTGTACCGATTATTGTGAATTCAAAATTCTTTAACAAATGTACCAGCTGCTTGCGTTCTTCCTTTGAAATTTGATTTACTTCCTTATTCTCGTCAATTTTACTAAGCTTTATAATCACTGGTATTAATTTTTGTGGAAGTAAGGCATCCAGTGCATTCTTAAATTGCTTGTTTAAATTCAAATTAAAGTCCTTAAGCACTCTTTTGTCTAAATCTTCTTCGCTTAGTGCAGGCTTTAGATCAATTGCAAGTTTGATATTCTTCTTCTTCTTTAAATGGTCAGAAATGTAAAAGCTAGCAGATAATATAATGGGTCCAGATAACCCATAATGGGTGAAAAGCATTTCACCAAAGTCATCATAAATGCTTTTATTATCTACTACAATCTTAATTGTAACATTCTTAAGAGAAAGCCCCTGAAGCTCCTTTATATATTCTTCTTTCACAATAAGTGGTATTAATGAAGGAAATAAATCAGTTATGGTGTGTCCTATGGCTTTTGCAAATTCCAAACCATCTCCTGTAGAGCCAGTTTGAGGGTATGATATCCCACCGGTGCATATGATTGCAGATTCACAATCAATTGCTTTACCATCTGTCAGAATAACACCCTGTATTTTATTGTCCTTTACCCTTACTTCTTTTACTTCTGAATGAAGCATTACATTTACATTGTTTTTATCAAGGTACTTCTGCAAGGCTTTTAGGACATCACTGGATTTATCAGACTCAGGGAATACTCTCCCCCCTCTTTCAACCTTTGTTTTAAGACCCATATCGTTTAGTATACCGACTAGATCATTATTGCTTAAGGCGCGAAAGGCGCTGTAAAGAAACTTTGAATTCTTGGGTATGTGGCTCATAAACTCGTCCATTTCGGCTGCATTGGTAACATTGCATCTGCCCTTACCCGTAATAAATAGCTTTTTTCCTAATTTCTCATTTTTTTCAATTAGAAGTACCTTTCTGCCTCTTGCACCTGCTGCGCCAGCGGCTAAGATTCCGGCAGGTCCTCCACCTATTACTATTACATCATAATACATTTGTATTCTCCTATTTTCCTAAGTTGATTCATATATTTATTTAAGCTTCATATGGCAGGTATTGTTAAAGCAATCTACGATCACGCCGCCTTGGTATTTATCGCTAAAGTTTAGTATTGTAATGGATCCGTTATCTATTCTAAACTTGTTGTAATGTCTCATATCGATTCCCAATACACTAATAATGGCAGCTTTAATGGCTGCTCCATGTGATACGATTACTATTTTCTTGCCAGTATTTTGAGCGATTACATTGTTTATTGCATTACAAAAGCGCTCAGTTACTTCCAAAAAGGTTTCTGCCCCAGGCATGTTAAAATCAGAAGGACTTTCTCTATATATTCTATAATGCTCAGAATATCTTTCATTTATTTCATTTAAAGTAAGACCTTCCCATGGTCCGAGACAAATCTCTCTAAACTCATGAAGCTCCTTGACTTCAATTTTGGTATGCTCCGAAATCTTTTGTGCTGTTGCCCTTGCTCTTTTCAAACTGCTAGTATACAAAGCGTCAATATTCTCTTCCGCAAGTCGAGCTGCAACCAGCTCTGCCTGTAACAATCCTTTTTCATTTAACTCAGTATCTATATTTCCTTGTACTTTACTGCTGGCATTCCATTCTGTTTCTCCATGCCTGACCAAATACAATGTTGTCAATAAAATCACCCCTTAAATTTCCATATTATTATATCACAAAATAGGTTTAATATTTACGTGTATTTTAAAAGGTAAAAAAAAAGAACCCTTTCGGGTTCTCTTTATACTGATTAGTAGTTGCCTTGTGATTGCATAGCTGCTGCAACCTTAACGAAGCCAGCGATATTAGCGCCTGCAACAAGGTTGTAACCAAAGCCATACTGCTCAGCAGCATTCTTGGAGTTATTATAGATGTTAACCATGATTTGATGTAACTTTTGGTCAACTTCTTCTGCAGTCCAGGAAAGTCTCATGCTGTTTTGGCTCATTTCAAGAGCTGAAGTAGCAACACCACCGGCATTTGCAGCCTTAGCTGGTCCTACTGTTACGCCATTAGCTTGGAAGTACTCAATTGCTTCATTTGTGCAAGGCATATTAGCGCCTTCAACAACATACTTAACGCCGTTAGCAACGATTTGCTTTGCATGCTCAATATGAATATCATTTTGAGTAGCAGCTGGTATTACAACGTCAACCTTTACATTCCAAGGCTTTTGACCTGGGAAGAACTCGCAGCCGTACTTCTTAGCATAAGTTTCAACTTTGTTTCTATCTATTGTAAGCATTTCTTCCATGAACTTAACTTTTTCACCAGTGATACCAGCTGGATCATAGATGTATCCGTCTGGACCTGATAGTGTAACAACCTTACCACCCAAATGCTCAACCTTAGCACAAACGCCCCAAGCAACGTTACCGAAGCCTGAAACTGAAACTGTCTTGCCTTGGAAGGAAAGTCCGTCATGCTTAAGCATTTCTTGACCGAAATATGTTATACCATAACCAGTAGCTTCTGGTCTGATTAAGCTTCCGCCGTATGCAAGACCCTTACCAGTTATAACACCATTTTCAAATACGCCTTTGATTCTTCTGTACTGACCATACATGTAACCAACTTCTCTTGCTCCAACGCCAATGTCTCCAGCTGGTACGTCAACGTCAGGACCGATATGTCTGTAAAGCTCAGTCATAAAGCTTTCGCAGAATCTTCTAATTTCTTGGTCTGACTTTCCGTTTGGATCAAAGTCTGATCCGCCCTTGCCGCCGCCGATTGGAAGACCTGTTAGTGAATTCTTAAGAATTTGCTCAAAGCCTAAGAATTTAACGATACTTATGTAAACTGTTGGATGGAATCTCAAACCACCCTTGTATGGACCGATAGCTCCGTTGAATTGTACTCTGAAACCTCTGTTAACTTGTAGATCACCATTGTCATCTACCCAAGGTACTCTGAATATAATTTGTCTTTCTGGCTCGCAGAATCTTTCAAGCAGGTTTACATCTATGTACTCTGGGTGTTTTTCTAACACAGGTGCTAGTGATGGTAGAACCTCCTCAACTGCTTGGATGAACTCAGGTTCGTTTGCGTTTCTCTTCTTTACCTTTTCAATTACGCTCTGAATGTACTCAGTTGCGCCTAATCTTGTTTTTGCCACAGTAAGACCTCCATTTTTTTATTATCGTGATTTTATACTGTGAAATATATGATGCAATATGCTATATAATTGCATCCATATAAACGTAATTCAACATATATTTTCAAATTCCTGCTGATATAATACTACATTGTTAAAATTTAAATTTTCTGAATTATTCGTTATTATCGGTAGAGTATATATTATACTTTTCCCAAATCTCTTCGAGTCTAGTAAAGGACGATGATAAATTGGACTTTTCTTTGACTCCCACTGCAATGATTAAAGCATTTAATACACTTAAAGGTGCAACGATGGAGTCAACAAAGGATTCCATGTTGCTTTTCGCTATTAATGTGTAATCAGCATTGGTTGCTAAGGGTGAAAGCATGCTGTCAGTTATAGCCGCTACCTTTGCACCTCTAGATTTGCAATATTCTAAAGCATTTACTGTTTTAGTTGAGTATCTGGGAAAGCCCATCGCGATAACCAGATCCTTATCACTTACTCTAAAAAGCTGTTCAAATATATCACCAATAGTATAAGTAACTACTTGAACTTTATCCATAATTAAGTTCAAATAAAAGCCCAAAAATTCTGCCAAGGTTGTTGAACTTCTGAGTCCTATGATATAAACCTTTTTGGCTTCAGTAATCTCTCTTACAACATTTTCAAATACACTGTAATTAATGTCATCTAGCGTAGCTCGTAGGTTCTCTATATCAGCCTTTAGTACATTTTTAAGAACACTTTCCTCGTTTGAGTAATCCGATGACATCTCTATTCTCTGTACTGTTGTAAGCTTTGTTCTTACCATTTCCTGCAATTGCTTTTGCAGCTGGGGATAGCCTATAAAGCCTACCGCATTGGCAAATCTGACGACGGTAGATTCACTTACTCCTACCTTTTCTCCCAGCTTTGCTGCAGTCATAAAAGCAGCTTTATCATAATTGCTCATAATATATTGAGCAATTATTTTTTGGCCTTTACTTAGATTATGGAATTTTGAATGTATTAATCTGATTAAATCGATATTTTCACTCATTTGCATCATCCTCTAGTGAATATTATTTCGTTAATGATTCTTTGGCAATTTCATAACCCAATGCCAAAGCCTTCTTATTCAATTCCTCTGTGCCCTTTGGTACTCTCTTTAATACTGCAGCCTCTAATGCATCGTAGCTGACAATTTTGCTGATTTCTACAATTGCTCCCAATGCTACAATATTTGTAACCATTGGCTTTCCTAAAACCTTAGCAGCTGTATCGATGATAGGTACAGAATATATCTTATTTGTTACCCCTTCTTCAACCGTTACAGATGTGTCTAGTATTAGTACACCAGTATCTTTTATTCCATGATTGTATTGCTCATAGGATTTTTGTGTTAAGGATAGAAGCAAATCACAATCTCTTACCTTTGGAAAATCAATCGCTTCATCTGATATTAACACCTCTGATTTACTTGCGCCGCCTCTAGCTTCTGGTCCATAGGACTGAGTTTGAACAGCATTTTTGCCATCAATAATGGCAGCTTCTGCAAGTATTATACCTGCAAGTAGTAGACCCTGTCCACCGGAACCGCTTAATCTAACTTCATGCTTTTCCATTAAACATCGCTCCCCTTTAAACTATCAATAATTCTTTGATATTCCTTCGTGTACTCAGGCTCAGGCTTATTCTTGAATTCACCAATTAAGAATTTGCCTTCTAATTGCTCTGGTGTCATCCTTGCAGCAGCTGTTACATTTACAGCAAAATCCTTTTGCCATTTCATCATGTCAACTGGACCGCCTTTTTTGTTCTTTCTGCCATAGTAAGTTGGGCAGCCTGAAATAGCTTCAATTAAGGAGAAGCCTTCATTCATGATACCGTTTTTTACCAATGTTGTAACCATGTTTGCATGGTAAGAAGTAGCTCTTCCTACATATGTTGCACCAGCAGCTCCTGCAAGATCACATACATCAAAGGCTTTGTCAATATTGCCGTAGGGTGCAGTAGTACCTTTATCAAATTTTGGTGTTGTTGGTGAGTATTGTCCACCAGTCATACCATATATATTGTTATTAAAAATAATCGTTGTAATGTCAATATTTCTTCTACATGCGTGGATAAAGTGGTTTCCACCTATAGCAGTTGAATCTCCATCACCCATAATAACGATTACCTTTAAATCGGGATTCGCTAGCTTAATACCAGTAGCAAAAGCCAAAGCACGTCCATGAGTTGTATGAAGTGTATTAAAGTCAAGATATCCAGGTGCTCTTGAGCTGCATCCTATACCAGAAACAACACAAACCTTATTTGGATCTAAGTCTAATTGTTCAATTGCAGCAGCGATGGCTCTTGTAATAATACCATGACCGCAGCCAGGACACCATATTTGTGGCAAATTGTCTGCTCTAAAGTATTGTTCAACTAATTGACTTGGCATTCTACAGCACCTCCTGGATTTTTGCAATGATTTCTTCTGGATAAATGATTTCGCCGTTTACCTTATTTAGTCTTTCTATTTTGGTATGCTTATTGCATAATCTTTCAACTTCAAGAACCATTTGACCAAGATTCATTTCAGGTGCAATGATTACCTTCACTTGCTTAGAAAGCTCAATTAATCTTTCTTCAGGGAAAGGCCATACTGTGATAGGTCTAAATAAGCCAACTTTAATCCCTTTTTCTCTAAGCATTTTAATTGCAGTTTTGGCAGCTCTTGCAACACAACCATAAGCAAAAATCAGAATGTCTGCATCTTCAGTATTTTCTTCTTCCCAGCTAATAATATCTGCTTTATTCACTTCAACCTTGTCCATTAGTCTTCTAATAAGGTCATCTGCAACTTGTGTGCTGTTTGATGGGAAGCCAGTTTCATCATGTACCAATCCAGTTACATGATATCTATAACCTGTTCCAAAGTCAGCCATTAGTGGCACTAGATTTGCTTCAGGTTTAAATGGTAGGTACTCCTCAGCAGAACAGGTTGGTTTCTTTCTATTAATTATCTCAATTTCTGAGCTATCTGGTATTTCTATTTTTTCTCTCATATGTCCAACAACTTCGTCCATCATAAGTAGAACTGGCATACGATATTTTTCAGCCAAATTAAATGATTTAATTGTTAAGTCGAACGTTTCCTTAACAGAGGAAGGACATAATGCAATAACAGGGTGATCACCATGGGTACCCCATTTTGCCTGCATCATATCGCCTTGTGCAGGAGAAGTTGGTTGACCAGTACTAGGACCGCCTCTTTGTACATCAACTATAACGATAGGAATTTCTGCTATAGCAGCATAGCCTATGTTTTCTTGCTTTAGTGAGAATCCAGGACCACTTGTCGCAGTCATTGTTTTTACACCTGTCAATGAAGCTCCGATAGCTGCAGCTATTCCTGCAATTTCGTCTTCCATTTGTATAAATTTGCCGCCGATTCTTGGTAGTCTTTCAGCAGAAATTTCAGCTATTTCTGTTGAAGGTGTAATGGGATAACCAGAATAAAACATCATGCCAGCAGCAATCGCACCCTCAACGCAGGCCTCGTTTCCTTGCATAAGTCTAACCTTTTTGCTCATTTTTCTTCCCCCCTACGTATATAGCATAGTCAGGACATCTTAATTCACATAAACCGCACTGTGTGCATTTATCAATATCCGCGACTGTTACCTTTTCACCTATTAATTCTATTGCTTTGGTAGGACAAAAAGCAGTACAAATACCACAGCCCTTACACCATTCAGTGTTTATAATTAGCTTGCCGTGGTTAACTTCATTACTAGAGATGCTCTTCATTTTCATATTGCGACCTCCCCCTCAACCGTATTGCAACTTTTATTTCATTTTTACGATATGCAAAATTATTTTGCAATTTTGCCTTCATTTTCAGTATATATTATTGCAGGATGCATTGCAATATGAAAATAGATGAATAGTTAAATTTTTCATTTTTTCTTTTTATGTTACCAATCCAGGTGCCAGTTTTGCATTTTCTTTTTTAGCTCAAAATCCGTCAAGTCAATGTTTATAGGGGTTATAGACACAAATTTATTTTTTATAGCATAAATATCTGTCTCTTCATCATCTGGAAAATGAATGAGCTCTCCAGCCAACCAATAATATGTATGACCCTTTGGATCTTTTCTTTCTTCAAAGTTGTTTTTGTATATTTTTGATCCAAGCTTGCAGATTTTTATCCCATTTACTTCATTTATAGATTTGATGGCTGGAATATTGACATTAAATATATGATTTCGCGGCACGCCTTCTTTTAGTATTCTTCTGCATATTTCCTTGGCTACATTTCCTGCAGCAGACATATCTGTTGCTCCGTGCTCTTCATAGGAAAAAGCAATTGCCGGTATACCAAAAATCGCCCCTTCCACTGCAGCAGACACAGTTCCAGAATATATCACATCAGTGCCAAGATTTTCTCCCATGTTTATGCCTGAAACGATAAGATCAGGTCTTACTGGCATTAAATTTTCTATACCCAGCTTCACACAATCAGCAGGTGTGCCATTTACCCACCAAGCTTTGATTTTGTCACCAAAAAAGTCTACCTGTCTGCTTCTTAATGGTGTATGCATCGTAACTGCATGACCTGTAGCACTTTGGTTACGCTCCGGAGCTACTACATAGACCTCTCCCAAATCCAGCATGGACATAGCTAGGGCTTTTATTCCAGGTGCATGAATTCCGTCATCATTTGAAATTAATATTTTCAAAGCAATTACCTCCTAGGCTAATTATATTTATTATTGATTATTTTTCATTTTAAATGCACAAACTAAAAACACTATTCTAAATGCGACAGGGTGATGATATGATACAAATTGATGATGCAGGAAGCGGCAGTCTAATCGGCGGAACCTGCATTGCAGCTATAAGAGTTGAGACAGGTGAATATTATAACGAAGTAATACCTGTCAATTTATTTAATAAAGAAAATTTTAAAAACAAATCTTATATATATTATGCTACAGAAATTATAAATAGAGGACTTCAAGTCATGAAGGTTAGTCAGGAAGAACCTATTCATATCTGTCAGGGATATATATTTGAAGACTCTCGAAATTTTTTAAAGAAAAACAATTTTAACTTTATAAAAGGTAAAATTGAAGACCCACTGCAGACAATCATTGAAAAAAACTTTGAGGAATATACAGTCTCTCTTGGTCTTCCAAGGGAGTTTATATCTTATACAAAGTATCCCTTTCATTTGCATAGAATACTAAAATGGGTTTATGCCGATTATGACAAACGAGTACCTCTATGCAAAACAGGTTGGAAAAGCTGGAGTAAATATAGCGAATTGCCTGTACAGACCTATTATGATAAGGTAATGAAAAGCAATTATACCTGTTTAAAATGTGGTAAAAGAATTGAAAACAACTCTTCTGTAAAGGTTATGCGATTTGTAATTGACAAACCCAACTTTGTATATTTACATAAGCATTGTTAAGATGTTGAAAGGCATGGTATGTACCATGCCTTTCATAATTATTCTATACAGGATAAGTCTTCTCTTCCTTATTTACTAACTCACTATCTATTTGATACTTCTT
>JAQSYB010000204.1 GCA_029256365.1 Clostridia bacterium | reverse complement strand
ATACAGGGTTTGTGCGTATATATGTTTCTACCTTCGTATATCCTTAACTCATGAATTCTCAATTTAATGCCTCCATAATATTGGTTTTTACGTTATTCTTTCATCATGTATAGGCTACCTGAATTTATCATAAACAAATTTACTCAGTAATATTCTATAGCCTTGTTCCAATCATGCTTTTTAGAAGCCTTTATATAAAAATGGCTGTTTTGTCTACTAGGTTATATCCATATTGCTCTGGTAAAATATGAACTCTTACATTTGTCAATGCCAAGGGCTCATTGGGATGCTGCTCTGATATATTTGTGTATTCTATTTCTTTCCCATCCACTACTGTGACCACACCATTGCCTATCACTACAAATTTCTCATTGCTGTCTACTACAATAGCTGTGTCCTCATCAATACCTATACCGATGATGTTGGGATTCTGTGCAACACCTGCAAAAAGCCTTCCTATACGTCCTCGCTGGTTGAAATGCTGATCGATTACTACACCTTTTATCAAGCCCATGCCAGGTGCTAGTTTAATCGTACATCTCGTCGGTGCCTCTTGGTCCTCACCCTCAACGATCATTATTTCACTCATCATGGATGCTCCGGCACTGGTGCCTGCGATTACTCTTCCCTCTGAGCAAAATCGGTGAATCAGGTCATGGAAATCAGTACCACCAATTATGCTGGAAATACGGAGCTGGTCACCGCCTACAAAAAATAAGCAGGTGTAATCCATTATTCTTTCGAGATTCCCATGAATTTCTGATGGTTTTCTACCACATATATTAATTGTATTTATTTCTTTTGCTCCTAAAGCTTTAAATATATTTTCATACTCTTGCCCTACTTCCTGTGGAAGCTTAGTAGCTGTCGTAACGATACCGATTTTGGCTTCCTTTCCTCCGGCAAGCTTAACTACTTCTTTGAGAATGACCATGTCTTCTTTTTTGTCTTCGCCCCCACCTATTATTACCAATTTAAAGTCATTTTTTTCATGCATTTCTCTATATCTCCACCTTTCGCTAGTTAATATTTTTTGCAAAAGTTAAGATAATATGCTTTGACTTTGTTGTGGACATAATGTCTATGATATTTTATGGAAAATATATCAAATATAATATTTTAATTCTTGCCAAGTAACCTGTAATAAATTCTTAAATTGCGGTTTTTTTTTAGCCTATGCTATAATATAATTAAATAAATACTTGGAATAATTTGTTCTACTTATTACAGTAACGGAGGTCATTATGCTACGAACTATAAGTTTCTATGCGCATTTTGTATTTAGTCTCATACCAAAAATTCCACAAGGCTATAAAGTGGAAAAGCTTTTAAATTCAGGAAAAATTTCAGAAGCAGATGAATATGTACATAGAGCTTCGACAAATTGGGCTTTACAGCATGTAAAAAGGAGCGGTGCTAAGATAAAGGTTTTTGGCGAAGAAAATATACCCGCTGATATTCCTGTACTTTTTGTCAGCAATCACCAAGGTAATTTTGACATCGCTTTGTTTATGAGCCACATCAACAAACCAAAGGGTTATATGGCGAAAATTGAAATGCAAAAAATCCCTGTACTTCGTACTTGGATGAAATATATGCACTGCGTATTTATGGAAAGAGGCAATCTACGAAAGGCAGCAGAAGCAATATCCGAAGGAATCAAAATCTTAAAAAGCGGCTATTCTATGGTACTGTTTCCAGAAGGAACAAGAAGCAAGGGAAATCAGATGAATGAGTTTAAGCCAGGAGCTTTTAAGCTGGCTACCAAGTCAGGAGTGCCAATCGTTCCTGTCACAATCAATGGCTCCTACAAGCTAATGGAACAAAACAACAGTAAAATTAAGCCTGCAGAGGTTGAAATATACATTCACCCAATTGTACTTACAGAGAATCTCACCCGCGAAGAAGAGGGGGAGCTTTCAGAAAAGGTAAAGGCAATTATACAAAGTAAACTGCCGTAAATGAATAAAGCACAAGGGTCTAATCAATATAGACCCTTGTGCTTTTTAATATTGGCTCTAATTAGCAATTGGTATAATGCTGTCATAGCATTTACTCTTCATAAAAATAATTTCTCTGTACCCTGCAAGTAATACGCTGCAGCTGTTCATCTACCTCGGAGTGAAGTCCATAGCATACATCTTCCCAGGTAATGCACTCATTGCCCTTCTGCCCTACGAATACTGCTTCATCATACTCTTGAACATCTCCAGCCACATCTGTTATGTCCGCTTCTATACAATCCATGGCATAGTTGAGGATAGGCACTTTTTGTCCATTTATCAGTATCTGCTTCCAGCCTCTTGAAACTCCATCTCCATAGCCTCCTGCGATAACTGCTATACGACATTTCCTGGCTGCTATATGCCGATCTCCATAACCAATAGGCTGCCCCTCTTGAACCTCATTGATCTTTATGACTTGACCTGTAAAGGTAGTTAAGGGAAGCACACCCTTAGGCAATACTTTTTTGTCCTTTAAGTATTCCTCACCATATAGCAAAATTCCACAGCGTACCATATCATATTGAGCCTCTGGATTCATAATGATTCCACCTGTTGCTGCTGCATGTGCTAGAGTGGGACGGATTCCTTCCTTCTCCAGCTTTTCTAAGACCTCATTAAATATTGCAATTTGTTTATTTGTAAAATCCCTGTTGAATTCTGGGTCTCTGAAATGGGTGTATATTCCTTCTATTACTAAGCTTTTGTATTTGTTCTGTATATTCTTTATAAATTCAGAGACTTCGGCTGGTTCTACCCCAAATCGATTCAGCCCTGTATTTACTTTGATATGTATCTTCATTGTTTTATTGTATTTCTTTCCACATTCATTAAGCTCATAAGCAATGCTTTCATTATCCACCATCATCGTCAAATTAAGCTTCACTGCTTCTTCAACTTGAATGGGCATAATAGGCGCCAGCATTGCAATTGGTATCTTGATACCCGCTGACCTTAATGCAGTGGCTTCAGAAATGCGCACAACGCCAAGGCTATGACACCCAAATCCTTCTAAAGCAATTCCTATGGGTGCAAGTCCATGTCCATAGGCATCGCCTTTGACCACTGCCATAAATTGAACTCCTGGTTTGAGCAGCTTGAACACCTTGTCAACATTCCTCTGGAGCTGGCTCAAATTGATATCTAATCTAACAACCTCTTTGAGGCTATCCTTCATCACTCTCATATAAACCTCTTCTATATCATTTATTTATAATGCAAGCCCAGTAAGTGCACAGGCTCCAAATACCATGAGCAGGAAAACCAGCGGGCTTATCAAAACCAACATTGCGATTGCTGCTGCCTTATAACCTGTTCTAAAAAATCTTATAATTAGAAAGCAAGCAAAAGCCAATACAACAAAAGCGGTTAATGTTGTAAAAATCATGGTATTGATCAAACTAGCAATTCCAAAAATCATAACATAAGCTGCGATAGCAATCCCCATACCCATTAAAATCTGCAGAAATACACCTGGCTTCTCTGTGTTATTGGAGTTGTTTTGATTGTCGTTCATATTCCTCACCCTTCCTTCTAAATATCATGTGCCAAATCTCTTTTCGATTGATATATATCAAGCTTATCATACATATCAGTTGAAAATCTGTCAGTCCTATAAAGGAACCCTTTTCCACTCGAATAAATTCTAATACAAAACGAAAGCTTAAATAGCTATTCAAAAATATTCTAAATAACTGCCCTGGCTTTGGATCCTGTTTCTTTTTCCATATCAAGAATGCAACCAGCAATAAATCAAATACCATCTCATATGCCTGTGTAGGATGCCTTAGTATATGGTCCCCAAAATCTAAGCCCCAGGGAAGCAATGTGGGCTCTCCATAGCAGCAGCCTCTCAATAGACAGCCTATACGCCCAATTGCCATGGCGAGGGCAATTGGAATGGCAATTTGATTGCCTAGCCTTTCCTTTATACCAAATATCCTCTTCGCTAGAAAGGTTCCTGCCGCTCCGCCAATCAATCCACCTACTATGGTTCTTCCTGATAATAATATATTCATGGATTCAGGGTTTGAATTCAGCTCCTGCCAATAAATAAAAATCAAGGGAAGCTTAGCGCCTATGGTCCCTCCAAATATCGCAAATATTGCTATGTACAACGCATTGGAGCTATGAATGCCATCCTTCCT
>JAQSYB010000203.1 GCA_029256365.1 Clostridia bacterium | reverse complement strand
GATTTGCTTTGCAAATGGCGATAAATAAAAGCGAGGGATTGTAATATAGCTTGTTTTGTTTTAAAATACAATTAAGGAGTTGATTGCATGTCCAATGTCTTAAATAATATACTCCAACAAAAACTTATGGAAATTCAAGGTCAGTTGCCTGCCTTTGTAAAATTAGTAAAGGATGAATCTGTTCCCTTTAGTGAAGTCTTAACTTCCGAGGTAGATTATGCTTCTATTGATTCTCCTGATGCCATTGGCAGCGTAAAGGAAAAATTGAATTACAATGGTAACTTTGACGAAATAATAGAATTAAATGCAAAAAAATATAACATTAGCAGTTCTATCATAAAATCTGTCATCAAGGCTGAATCAAACTTCAATCCTACCGTAGTATCCTCTGCTGGTGCTATGGGACTGATGCAGTTGATGCCCGCTACAGCAAAATCTCTAGGTGTAGATGATGCCTTTGACCCAGTGCAAAACATTGAGGGCGGTGTCAAATTTCTAAAGGATATGCTGCAAAAATTCGGCGGCAATTTAGAGCTTGCTTTGGCAGCCTATAATGCCGGTCCCGGCAACGTAGTCAAATACGGCGGTATTCCACCCTTTAAAGAGACCCAAAATTATGTAAAAAAAATAATGGGTTTTCTATCAAACAAGACCTTTGGATAATAAAAAAGGACCTTTGAAAACAAACCTTATAGGTTATATTTCAGGTCCTTTTTCATTATTATAAAATCCTCTGTTTTATTGTTCAACTTAATATACTGCTGTATTGTTCTAATATAGTTGAAGCCAATTTTTCTCCAGAATTCTCGTCCGATATTGTTGCCTGATAATGTCCCTATCATAACAGATTTTATATCATAGGTATTATTTAACATTTTCAAGATAGCCCCCACAGCCTTGGTGCCTATGCCAATTTTCTGATAGCTGCTGTCAATTAATAAGGATGAAATCCAAGCTTCTTCATTGTTATCATAATCAATTCTGCCTTTTATTACACCTATCATCTTATTTTCAATATTTCCTAGGTTACAGGTAAATATGCCAGCAAAAAATTCATGACTATTAACCAAAACCTCCAGATACTTTTGGTTAATATCTTCATAAGACATTGGTCCATCAATACCTGTAGCATACATGTTTATCTCATTTTGATTATATAGCTTCAATACTTCCTGTAAATTATCTTTTCTTATATCTTTAAAAAATAAATTCTCGTTATTAAGATTTATCGTTAACATATTATCACCTTTAAACCTCTTATTATAGTGCTATGGCTTTATATCCTATTGTCTATAATCTATATAAAGTGATTCTACAAAATTGCGAAAAATCCTTTTTACTTTCACTTACAAATATTTCATTTTTCAATGATACGTCTTAGTTCTTTCTTTCCTCACTCTTCTCTATGGCATCATTAAATTGCGATTAGTATAGGTACCAGGATAGGTACCAATGTCGATAATACAACCCCAGTAATAAAGGAAACAACGGCAGTATTTGCATCCGTTGACTTGGATATGACGGGCAGTGATGTATCCATTGCAGTAGCGCCTGCTGGTGCGATGGCTTCCAGCTTTCCTATGTACTTCGCAATATAGGGTATGCTGACCAAGGCAAAAACCTCTCTGCATACATTTGTAATAAATGCCAAGGCCCCCGTCTCTACACTGTACTTCGACAGCTCAATTGCAGATAAGGTATACCAGCCAAAGCCTGCACCAATGGCAGCAGACTCATTTATCGGCAATCCCAAAGCAAATCCTCCCAATACACTACCAGTGATACTCCCTAAGGCAACACCAAAAGGAATAAGAAGAATTTTATAGCCCATGGATTTGATTTGCTTGAAGATTTCTTTGTTTCTGCCAATATCCATCCCAACAAAAAACAGAAGCATACACAATCCAATATCTATTACCAATCCAATATGCTGTGAAAAAGCATCTGGAAATACGAAAAGCCCTGCAAGTATTCCTATTACGACAGATAAAATGATGCTAAGACTCATTTTGCTGCACCGCCTTTTCCCTATGCTTAAAGTAAACAGCCACTAGCTTTACCGCTGCAACGCTTAGAACAATCGATGTCAAGGATAGCACGATGGCCTGCAGCCCCAGCTTACCGAAGGTATTGATTATTTGGTCATTTATCCCAATATTTACCCCCATAATAAATAAAAGCAGCAGCAGGCTTGCATATTGCAGTTTTGCGAGATTTTTCTCTACCACTTTATTGAGCAGTCCTCTGCTGCTAATCAATGCTCCTGCGATAATGATCAATATATACAATAAGATTCTCATGATTGCACCCCCACTAAAAATAACATACAACTATATGCTATCAGAATTAATGAGAAGCTTCAACCGAATGTATGCTGCTTCTGCACCATAGTGACATGTTTTTAGGTGGGCATAGATAAAACAAAACAGCAGGCAATGACCTGCTGTTTTGAAGAAAGGGGATGTGTGTTACGCTTTTTTATTTCTAGTCTTTACATCAAATATTACAGCAGCTACCAATACTGCACCTCTTATAATATATTGATAGGATATATCTACACCCATCAAATTCATACCATTGATCAATGATGCCATAACAAAGGCACCAATAATTGAGCCGGTTACTTTACCAACACCACCTGCAGCTGAAACGCCGCCAACATATGCTGCTGCGATTGCGTCCAACTCAAAGAGTGTTCCTGCTGTGGTTGTAGCAGATTGAAGACGTGCAGTAAATAAAATGCCGGATAAAGCTGCCAGCATACTCATAGAGCTAAAAACAATAAGAGTGATTCTATTTACATTTATTCCACTTAATTTCGCCGCCTCAGGATTTCCCCCAACTGCGTAAATATGTCTGCCTAATACGGTTTTGTTTGTTATAAAATTATAAATAAGTACGACTATTATCACTACAATTACTGTCCAAGACAGACCATTATAGCCTGAAAGTGTCCATGTGATATAACCAATCACACTGGATACAAACAACAGCTTCATGGCAAACATTATAGTCGATAAAACCTCAAAATTATATTTGAGCTTATTATTGCGATTATTAAACTCCCCCCATATATAGAAGCCTATTGCTATTACACCCAATATCAAGGTTAGGACATGCATACCCTCAACATGAGCGATGTCAGGTATAAATCCATTTCCTATGGCATTAAAGCTTTTGTTGGGTATAATGATGGTTCCTGTTCCAGATGTTACTCTAAGCAAGGCCCCTCTAAAAATCAGCATGCCTGCAAGAGTAGCCACAAAGGATGGTATTCCCATTTTGGTTACCAAAAAGCCTATAAAGGTACCTATCAAAGCACCAGATGCTAAAACAATCAATATTGTAGCCCACACTGGCATCGCAGCCTTTGTTAATAGTATTGCCGCAACTGCGCCTAAAAAGCCGGCAACAAATCCAACAGAAAGATCAATGTGTCTAATAATCAATATCAAGGTCATGCCAACAGCCAATACAGCAATGTATCCTGTCTGATTGATCAAATTGCTTATATTTCTAGAAGACATGAATAAGCCGTCAGTGGCTACGGAAAACGTCAGCATGATGACAACTAGAGCAATATACATTCCGTATTCACGTATGTTTTTTTTCATTAAATCCTTCGCTTCATTAAAAACTCCCATAAACCTGCCTCCTAATTCGTTGCCATTTTCATGATTTTTTCTTGAGTTGCCTCATTCGCAGTCAACTCACCGGCAATCTTTCCTTCTGATACAACATAAATTCTATCACTCATGCCCAAAATCTCTGGTAATTCAGAGGAAATCATAATAATACTTAAGCCTTGACTTACAAGCTCATTCATCAGTGTATAAATCTCAAATTTTGCGCCTACATCAATACCACGGGTCGGCTCATCCAATATCAACACATTTGGCTTAACAAACAGCCACTTGCCCAAGGAAACCTTTTGTTGATTACCTCCACTAAGATTCCCTACCTTTTGCTCTACGCTAGGTGCTTTAATATTTAAGGAGTCCTTGTATTGATTTGCCGCTTTGACCTCTTCATTTTTATTCAAAATACCTTGTGGCGACAATGACTTTAGATTTGCAATGGTAATGTTTTGCTTGATGTCATCTATTAATATTAAGCCGTTTCCCTTTCGGTCCTCAGTCACATATGCTACCCCAGCCTTAATTGCATCATTAGGACTCTTAAAATGCAC
>JAQSYB010000202.1 GCA_029256365.1 Clostridia bacterium | reverse complement strand
AGAGGTAGAGCCTGCGGATCTAATCATTGTAGCAGTTAAGTTCCATCATCTTCAACAGGCAATTGAGGACATAAAGAAGCATGTAGGACCGAACACTACAATACTTTCTCTAATGAATGGCATTTCCAGTGAAAAGCTCATTGGAGAGGTATATGGTATGGATAAGCTGCTTTATGGTATGGTCTTGGCCATCGATGCAGTCAGAGCAGATAATGAAATTAATTATGCAAGTACTGCCAAAATTTACTTTGGAGAAGAAAATAACAGCAGCTACTCAGAACGGGTAAAGGCTGTAAAAGAGCTCTTTGATAAGGCAAATATAGGCTACATAATACCAGAAAACATGCTTTACACCATATGGAGCAAGTTTATGTTTAATGTCGGAATCAATCAGACCTCGGCAGTATTAAAAGCAACCTACAAGGTGTTTCAAGAAATCAAAGAGGCAGAGAATTTCTTGAGAGCAGCCATGAAGGAGGCATGGGTCCTGTCTCACAAGCATGGAATCAATTTGAAGGAAGAAGATATTGACAAATATGTAGATTTGGTAAAAAGACAATCACCTGATTCCAAGACTTCTATGCTGCAGGATGTGGAAGCAGGGCGGAAGACGGAGGTTGAGATGCTGGCAGGCACAGTATGCGAGTTGGGAGAGCAGTATGGAGTAGAAACTCCAATTAACAGAGTGCTTTTTGACATAATAAGAACTATGGAAAAAACGTACTAGCTAATTAATGTTAGACAAATAAATGTCAATAGATTAGAATAATATAAGGTGATAATTATGAATATAAACAACAAAGCATTAAATAACAGTCTTGATAAAGCATTAACGCTATTAAGATATTTTACATCAGACAGACCGGTAATCGGTTTGAGCGAGATTTCAAGACTCTCCGGAATACCGAAGGCTACGGTATATAGATTGATCTCTACCCTTCAGGATCATGGTTTTATTAGAAAAGTAAGTGTCATGGGGAAGGATAATCAATATAAGCTGGGTTTAAGATTTTTAGAATACGGGAAATTAGTAAGTGAGGACTTGGAAATAAGAAAGATTGCATTACCTTATATGGAAATGCTGAGAGATAAATTAAACGAATGTGTGCAGCTTATCATTAAAGATAATAATGAAGCAGTATATATTGAAAAACTGGAATGTTCAAATTATATTAGATTATATACCAGAACGGGGCGACGAGCACCTTTGCATGGTGGAGCCTGTCCTAGGGCTATTTTGACCTTTCTTCCTGATGATGAAATAAAAAGTTTGCTTGATTCTGATTGCTTATCTAAAATTACGGATTCGACAATTGTAGATAAAGAAAAGCTTCTGGAGATGATCGCAGCTGATCGGCAAAGAGGTTATACGATTAGTTATGGTGAATTGGAATTGGGAACAGTAGCTATAGGAGCACCTATATTTGATTACACAGGCAGTGTCGTAGCATCAATAAGTGTTGCAGGTCCGGAAGGCCGCTTCACTGAAAAGGAAATACCTTATCTATTAGATGAATTGCTCAAAACCACAAAAGAAATTTCAGGAGCTTTGGGCTATAGTAAATAAAAAGTAAAAGCCATAAATTCAATTATTGAATTTATGGCTTTTACTTTTTTAACTCTGAAAAATAACAATAGTAAAAATATTTAAAAAATTTAAAAAATATATTGCAGTAAATTGGAAATAAAAATATAATGAAAATATAGAATAATAAACCGGTGGTTCGCATATTGAACCGATGCGGGGGGGTAAACATGAGAAATATTGTTGACTTAAACAGTGATGTAGGTGAGAGTTTTGGAGCCTATAAGCTTGGGCTGGATGAAGAAGTACTTAAATATGTATCTTCTGTTAACATTGCATGTGGCTGGCATGCAGGAGACCCAATGGTTATGGCAAAAACAATTGCTTTGGCTAAAGAAAATAAACTGGGAATAGGTGCACATCCCGGATATCCGGATCTGGTTGGTTTTGGAAGAAGAAATATGGATGTTGCACCAAAGGAAGCAAGGAATTATTTAATTTATCAAATAGGAGCTTTGACAGCCTTTGCCCACACTGAAGGAACCTCTTTGCAGCACATAAAGCTTCATGGTGCATTTTACAACATGGTATCAGCAGATGCTAGGCTGGCAAGTGAGGTAGCCAAAGCAATATATGATGTAGACAAAGGCTTGATCGTATTGGCTTTGGCTGGAAGTGAGCTGGTAAAGGCAGCCAGAGAAATAGGCTTAAGGGTAGCGGAAGAGGTGTTTGCCGATAGGGCATATAATCCAGATGGTTCTTTGGTTTCCAGAAAATTGGAAGGCTCAGTAATACATGATAAGGATTTGGCCATTGAAAGGGTAAAAAGAATGGTCAAGGAGGGAAAGATTACTGCTATAGACGGAACTGATATACATATCAACGCCGATTCAATTTGTGTTCATGGCGATAATCCTGAAGCAGTAAGTTTTGTGAAGCTTATCAGAGAAAGATTGGAGGCTGATGGAATACTTATCAAACCTATAAAAGAATTTATTTAAAGGGGGAAAACACAATGTCAACAAAAGTTCAGATACCCATAAAAGAGAAAAAAAGTACCTGGTCAGTTCTAATTGGGGCAGCGTTTATAATGGCTACCTCTGCTATAGGACCGGGATTTTTGACTCAAACCGCTGTTTTCACAGAACAATACAAGGCTTCTTTTGCATTCATAATCTTACTTTCCGTTATCATAGATATCGGAGCTCAAATGAATGTATGGAGAGTTATAGGGGTATCAGGTTTAAGGGGTCAGGATATAGCAAACAAGGTGTTTCCAGGACTCGGGTATTTTGTAGCTGCATGTGTAGCATTGGGCGGGCTTGCGTTTAACATAGGAAATATCGCAGGTGCGGCTATGGGTGTAAATGTTTTAATAGGTATAGATATGAAGGTGGCAGCTGCTATATCTGCTGTAATTGCGATTGTTATATTCCTATCGAAGCAAATCGGAAATGCCATGGACATGTTCACAAAGGTATTGGGATTGTTAATGATAGTGGTTGTTGGATATGTTGCCTTTGCAACTCAACCTCCCGTAGGAGAAGCTGTTTTGAGAAGCTTTGTACCACAAGAATTTTCTTTCGTAGCGTTGATTACAATAGTTGGTGGTACTGTAGGCGGGTACATAACCTTTGCAGGTGGTCATAGGTTGATCGATGCAGGTATTACAGGCAAAGAAAATGTAGATGAAATAACAAAGGCTTCAGTTACAGGTATTATAATAGCATCTGTAATGAGAGTGCTGTTATTCCTTGCTGTATTGGGCGTTATATCAAAGGGCTTCCAATTAGATCCTGCTAGTCCACCAGCCTCTGCTTTCAAGCTTGGTGCAGGTATGATTGGCTATAAGTTCTTCGGTGTGGTGCTTTGGGCAGCTGCTATAACCTCTGTTGTAGGTGCAGCTTATACGTCGGTATCTTTCTTGAGATCCTTCTCAAAGAATATTAATGATAATTATAGATATTGGATTATCGGATTTATAATTATTTCTACTTTAATCTTTATAACAATAGGTCAGCCTGTAAAACTATTAATCCTTGCCGGCTCACTGAATGGGCTTATCCTTCCTATAACACTAGGTACGATGCTGTTGGCATCAACGAACAAAAATATAATTGGTGATTATAAGCATCCTAAGTGGTTATTGTGGGCAGGAATAATAGTTGTTATGATAGCAATTTATGCAGGCTATAAGTCGATACTTGGCATAGGAAAACTATTCTAGAGCTTATAATAGGGGGGCCTTAGGGCCCTTCTCTAAATTATGAGACAATGGCGGGGTGATAATATGTATGAAAAAGGGCGTTATTTATTGTCAGGCGACAAGGGTTTGGTAGTTGAATTTGGAAATGAAATAAGTGAAGCAGTAAACAAAAAAGTTAGAAACCTCTATTTAGCAATAAAAAAAAGCGAACTAGATGGGATACATGAAATGATCCCCACATACAGATCGCTATTGATTCAGTACGATCCTATGAAAATTAAGATAGATCACTTGATAGCAAAGCTTATAGAGATAGAAAATACCTTGGATTGTATCGATATTCCAAAGCCGAGGATTATTGAGATACCTACTATTTATGGAGAAGAGTTTGGAGAAGATTTAAATTTTGTATCTGAGCATAATGGGATAAGTGTAGATGAAGTAGTCAAGATACATTCATC
>JAQSYB010000201.1 GCA_029256365.1 Clostridia bacterium | reverse complement strand
TTTAAAATACTGATACAGCTTATCATTATCAGGAGCATTTACTTGAAAATCCTCCAGCTTGATATCAATGGGTACATTTTTTATGATTGTAGCAAGCTTCTTTGAGAATATTGCTTGTTCACGGTATGTCTCTAAATTCTCTCTCACCTTATTCTTCTTCACTTGGCTGCTGTTTTGCAATGTATTTTCAAGGGTTTCAAATTGCTTTATCAGCTCAAGAGCCGTTTTTTCTCCAATGCCAGGCACTCCTGGAATATTGTCAGATGCATCTCCCATTAGCCCCTTCATATCCGTTACCTGCTCTGGAGTTATCTCATATACCTCCCTCAGCTTCTCTGTGTCAAACTCCAGCATTTCACTGATGCCTTTTTTGGTAATCAGTACATGGACATGCTCATTGATCAGCTGCAGTGCATCTTTGTCTCCAGTTACGATCTTTGCTTCTATTTGCTCATTGGTGCAAAGCTCTGAAACAGTGCCTATTATATCATCAGCTTCATATCCGTCAATTTCAATCTGCTTGATGTTCATGGCTGCAATTACTTCCTTGAGAACGGGTATCTGCTCCGCCATTTCTTCAGCCATCTTGTTGCGGCCTGCTTTGTATTCTGCATATTCTTGATGTCTAAAGGTTGGTGCCTTCCTATCATAAGCAATGCCAATATAGTCTGGCTTAAGCTCATCCTGAAGCTTATACAGCATATTGACGAAGCCATATATCACATTTGTGTGCAATCCCTTTGAATTTGTTAGATTTGGCAAGGCATAAAATGCCCTGTGCATCAGACTGTTGCCATCTATAATAACCAACTTGCCTTTGTTCATATGTAAGTTCCTCCACCTGCTTTGTCTTATACTAATTGTAACCAATATGACATGTTATTTCTATAGAAAAATGTAAAAACAATATTCCTCTATAATATTGGCACAAATCAGGAAATTTATCGCACAATAAAAGACTCAGCGCATCGAGCACTTCGCCTTTTGCCCAGATTTGCTTCGCAAATGGCTATTAATAAAAGCTCAGCGCATCGAGCACTTCGCCTTTTGCCTAGATTTGCTTCGCAAATGGCTATTAATAAAAGCTCAGTCCATCGAGGCCTTCGCCTTTTGCCTAGATTTGCTTTGCAAATGGCAATAAATAAAATACAAGAGTCGTCATTCCTATCGGAATAACAACTCTTGCTTTACGGAAGTTGCAGCGCTATTGGCTTTTTTTCTTTCTTTTTATCCAAAGTACTGCAGCCAGTGAGCCTGCACCTAATATTAGTATATAAGGTATTGCTGATACCAGGAATACAAACAGTTTTTCAAGGCCCTTTTGTATATTGTTAATGGCATTGATAAAGCCTTGCTTTGCATTTTGCCATACACCGGGTACATCGACCTTTTCAATTTCAGCTTCCTTTACCTCAGTCATGTTGACATATATGGTGGAGTACTCTACCAATTGGTCCCAGTTCTTTAGGTTACCGGTCATGATATCTATTTCTGTTCTGACTCTATTTAATTCTACTTCAACCTTTAAGGTATCCTCTACGGTGGTAGCCTTTGTCATAATCTCCTGCAAATTCTTTTCTTGAATCTTTAGGTTGGCTATTCTCGCCTCAATATCCCTATACTGCACAGTAACATCATTGCTGTTGCTGCTCTGATTAATCAGCTTGCCCATTCCTATAATGGTTTGGAAGGTGCTTGTAAATTTATCAGCCGGAACCTTTATGGTCATATTGGCAATCATGGTTGTTGTTTCCACCGCAACCTTGCTGTCCTGTGCCGCTTCCATTCTAGGCTGTATGATATTGTCTACATAGGAGCTTTCAACATATCCACCGCTTTGCTCTGCCAAAACTGTTATATCCTTGATTTTATTCTCCACATCTGCAGCCTTGAGGGATACATTGCCATTCTTTATTATTTTTCGTTCCTGCTGTGGTGCTATTTCATCAGCAGCCATAGAGTACTGAGCTTCATTATTGTCCCCATATCCCCTTGCTATACTTTCACTGAATTCCAAACTTATTTTAGCTTCTTCTCCCTCAGGTACACTCATTATAGTTGGAGGCGCTGCAGGTTCTGTACTAGGGGCCGCTGCCCTGCCTGTATTGGCCTTATTCTTCAAAACCCCATCGCTATCCATTGCAGCATATTGATTGCCGGTATTATTAGGAGCCTCTAGTGAAAAATCCGCCTTATTTTGTAGGCCCAGGGAGTTTAGAGAAATTGCAAGTATCAATACTGCTGCTACAGCACCGGCACCTGTCTTCCAACTGTTTTTTCTCATAAACTCTGTGAATTTATTTGTTTTAGTCACTTTAACGTTCATCAGCTTTTGATGAAGCTCTTCTCTAAAGTCTTCTGGCAATTCTACTTCATCAATCTCACTGCATTTAAGTACAACATCTTTCAGGAGTTCATACTCCTCCTTGCACTGAGGGCATTGAGCAATATGCTTTTCAAATTTCGCTTTATCAACTTCATTTATTTCATTGTCGATGTATGCAGACATTAGCTCTTTTACATTTACACATTTCATGCTAATCCCTCCTTTCAGCTATATAGACGCTGCCAGCACTTGAAAGTTCCAATACCGCCCTAAGCTTATCCTTTAGTATATTTCTTCCTCGATTAATCCTTGATTTTACTGTTCCAATAGAACAGCATAATATATTTGCAATTTCCTCGTAGCTGAAGCCCTGAACATCCCGCAGCACGATGGCTGTTTTATACTCTTCATTCAGCTCATTGATTGCCTTTAGGATAGCCCTTTTCTTTTCACTTCTTATGTAGGCTTCCTCTGGCGTATCTTCCTCTGATGCCAATTCAAAACGAATTTCTCCATCCTGGGTTTCAAAGGTATTGTCCATGGAAACTGCATCATTTTTCTTTTTCTTTCTTATTTCATCCAAACAAACATTTGTAATAATTCGATACATCCAAGTTGAAAAAGAGGATTGTTCCTTGAAGCCTTCTATTGACTTAAAAATCCTTATAAACGCCTCTTGACACATGTCCTTTGCATCCTCTTGATTTCCCATAATCCGCAGCGCTATGTTAAATGCCTTCTTCTGATAATCAAATATCAGCTGTTCAAAGGCTTCAACGTCACCGCTCTTACTTCTTTTTATAAGAAGCCTTTCTATATCGTTCATTCCGACTGCCCTCCTTAGAAAATCTAACTATATGGAATTATCTAACTATATCGGTCAAAAAATACTCGTTCTTATACTTTTTTATTTGACGCGATATGTTTAAAAAAAGTTCCAGCAAAAGAATAAGCTATGCATAACGCATAGCTTATATATAGTTTATCATATTTTAACCTTTAAACATTATTATTTAACGGTCCCATTACCTCTATTGTCGTAAAATAACTATCCTGCTGACATTCATTTTTTTCCATTATTTCAGATACATCGTAATAGCTTTTCTCTTTGTATACATATAAATTTAAGTTTTGATTCTGTATGTTTGAAATACCAACTGCTGACTCACTGTCGATATAGTATCTGCCGTTATAAAACTCCGTTTTGATATACTGTTCTCCAATCTTCACCTGCAAAGGAATACGAATATCTATTGTCTTATTTATGGAATTCGCAGCAAGTTTCCAGCTATTGCTATTACACAGCTCTTTTAAATTAGTTGATTGTTGGCTATTATTCAGTCTAATTTGACCTACCTGCTTCATTTCACTGGATTCAAGCAGATATTCCTTGTCAAAGCTGCCTTTGTAGTTGCATAAATATTTCCCGTTTACCTTGACAAGGCTAGCATTGATATATACATTGTTGTTTTTTGCATCGATTTTCTGCTGTCCTCCAATTTTAGCAATTACATCAGACAGATTTATGTAGACTTTTTTGTTTCTTTCTAAAACCGGAATGCCAAGTTCAGTGACTGCCTCACCATCCATGCCAAAATAATCTATGGCAGCCATATAATATATGTAAATTTTATTGTTTTCAACGAAGGCATCATTGGTAATATATTGATTGTTTAACAGCACTGCAGTGCCGTCACATACAACAATGGGATTTTGAATATTCCCTGAAGCAAGCTTTAGCGCTCTTGCTGCTTGTTCAGGACTTACATTCCGATTGCTTGAAAGTATATTTTTTAAAAGTGCTTCTGCATTTTTTTGTTTATAAACATCAGGATATATGATGAGAGCATTTGAGCTGCTATACTTATCTTGCTT
>JAQSYB010000004.1 GCA_029256365.1 Clostridia bacterium | reverse complement strand
AAGAATAGAATATAAAAACAAGCAGTTAACAGATGAAGACAGTGGGTAGGTTGCAGTGGAAGGGATGAAATTTTGATGGATTATGGACAACCATATTATTTGCCGGATTCTTATATTGAAGAACGAATCCGGAATGCTCAGAGGGCATTTAAGGACTATCAGTTCCTTGGAGCTCATTTTATACAACATGAAGGGTTAGAAGGTGTCAGCTTTATGCTGCTTGCTCCTAAGGCTGTTTCTGTTGATTTGGTGGGGGATTTTAATGCTTGGGATGGAAGAAGCCATCCGATGAAAAAGTTTCAAGACACAGGTATATGGCATATTTTTATTTGTGGATTAGAAGAGCAGCATTTATATAAATACAAAATTCATGGTAGAGAAAACAGCATAACCTTGAAGGCAGATCCCTATGGAGTTTACTGTGAAAAAAGGCCTAACACGGCTTCTAAGTATATCAAGCTAGAGGGTTATAGCTGGCAGGATGAGAATTGGACCGCTAGAAAAGCCGAAAAAACAAAGTCCAGTACATGTATTAATATTTACGAGGTGCATTTGGGATCCTGGAGAAAAAAAGAGAATGGAGAGTTCCATCAATTCAGGGAAGTCGTTGATGAGCTATTGGAGTATGTCATTTCCATGGGCTATACACATATCGAGCTATTGCCTATTATGGAGCATCCCTTTGACGGCTCCTGGGGATATCAGATCACTGGCTTCTTTGCCGTAACCAGCCGGTATGGAACGCCACAGGACTTTATGTATTTTGTTGACAGATGCCATCAAAAAGGAATTGGAGTAATACTTGATTGGGTACCAGGACATTTTTGCAGAGACGAACACGGATTAAGAAAATTTGATGGTACCTCAATGTACGAGTATGACGATCCCATGATGGCAGACAATGTGGAGTGGGGTACATCTTATTTTGATCATGGGAAGAAAGCAGCTGTAAGATTCCTTATTTCCAATGCGTTGTTTTGGCTTGATGTATATCATATAGATGGCTTACGGGTAGATGCAGTTTCCTACATGCTATATCTTGATTCCGGAAGACCGAAAGATAAATGGCTCCCCAATCAATATGGCGGGCGGGAGAATCTAAGTGCAATAAGCTTTTTAAGGAAACTAAATAGGGTGGTAGCCAAATGCTGTCCAAAGACATTTGTAATAGCAGAGGAAGCCACTGCTTGGCCTAATATAACCGGCTCATCTAAAATTGGTGGGCTAGCCTTTGATTTTAAATGGAATATGGGTTGGATGAATGATGTTTTGAAGTATATGGAGATGGATCCCATTCACAGGAAATGGCATCATCACTTGATTTGTTTTTCCTTTGTATATGCTTGCACTGAAAAGTTTATTTTGGTTTTGTCCCATGATGAGGTTGTTCACGGCAAGAAGTCCTTATTAAACAAAATGCCTGGAGATTATTGGAGTAAATTTGCCAACTTAAGGATTTTATATAGCTATATGATTGGTCATCCAGGTAAAAAGCTATTGTTCATGGGTGGTGAATTTGGTCAATTTATAGAATGGAATCATGACAAGGCATTGGATTGGCTGCTGCTGGAATATGAAAGTCATAAGCAGCTGCAGTGCTTTGTAAAGGAAATAAATTTCTTGTATCAGCATGAAAAATCATTGTATCAATTGGACAATCAACCCTCGGGCTTTGAGTGGATAGATTCTCAGAATTGTGAAGAGAGCATCATTGTATTTATGAGAAAAGCGGCTGATCCTGAGGATTTTATCATTGTCCTTTGCAATTTTACACCTATAGCAAGAGAAGGCTATAAAATTGGAGTTCCTAAGCTAGGGGGGTATGAAGAAGTGTTCAACAGTGATTTAGAGAAATACGGGGGGACTGGGATGATGAATGGGGAGGTGATAAAGGCTGCGGATGAGGAGTGGAATAATCAGCCTTGTTCTATTGTGGCAAATATACCACCATTAAGTGCAGTATTTTTAAAATGCAGCACAAAAACTCTGTAGAAGTAAATACAACCTCCGATGAAAATTTATAAATGATGCATAAAGCTTATCATTCATGAATAGTATATTTAATCACGTTAGGGGGATGGAATTTTATGTCAAGAGAGAATAAGGAAATAATAGCTATGCTGCTGGCAGGGGGGCAGGGTTCTAGACTAAACATGCTAACAGAAAATATTGCAAAACCAGCTGTTCCATTTGGTGGGAAATACAGAATTATTGATTTCACCTTAAGCAATTGTTCAAATTCTGGAATCTATACAATTGGAGTACTGACACAATATAGACCGTTGGAATTAAATAAGCATATAGGGATAGGGAGCCCATGGGATCTGGATAGAAAAGATGGAGGGGTAACCATATTGGCTCCATTTATGGGAGCAAAGGGCGGCAGATGGTATAAGGGTACAGCAAATGCAATATATGAGAATTTCCATTTTATTGAGCAGTATGATCCTGAATTTGTACTGATCTTGTCTGGTGACCATATATATAAAATGGACTATTCATTGATGCTGGACTATCATAAGGAAAAAGCAGCAGAAGCAACCATTGCAGTTATTGGTGTTCCTTGGGAGGATACCCACAAGTTTGGGATTATGAATATTGACGAAAGCAGAAGGATAATAGAATTTGATGAGAAGCCCAAAAAGGCGAAAAGCAACTTAGCATCAATGGGCATTTATATTTTTAATTGGAAAACACTGAAAAAGTATTTGGTTGAGGATGAAGCGGACAAAAAATCTCACAATGATTTTGGTAAAAACATTATACCGAATATGCTGAGGGATGGAATATCCATATACTCTTATTTATTTAATGGATATTGGAAGGACGTCGGAGAAGTAAAGAGTCTATGGGAATCAAATATGGATTTGCTGAAAGAGGACAGTACCCTAGACTTATACGACCCGAATTGGAAGATCTACTCGAAGAATCCTGTGAATCCGCCGCACTATATCAGCAATACTGGAAAAGTAAAATCATCTCTTCTAAATGAAGGATGCATCATTCATGGGGAAGTTAATAATTGCGTATTATTCCCAGGGGTTGTGGTAGGCGAGAATTCTGTAGTTGTTGATTCTGTCATTATGCCTGGGGTGAAAATTGGAGAGCGGGCAATGATTAAGAAAAGCATTATAATGAGCAATGTAGTCATTCCTGCTGGTGCAATCATTGAAGACAAAGCAAACAATGGAATAACTTTGGTAAACCAGTGAAAATAGCATTCTGAAAGGAGGATGAACATGCACGATATAATGGGGATTATCAACTTAAGTGAAGATGAAACAGCCATGGGAGATATTGCGAAATATAGACCTATTGGTGCAGTGCCTATCGCTGGACGCTATAGAGTAATAGATTTTATTCTATCTAACATGGTGAACATCGGGATACAGAATGTTTCGATCTTTACGCAAGGAAAGTCCAGGTCTATCGTAGAACACCTTGGTCACGGAAAGGAATGGGACTTGGATAGAAAGAAGGATGGATTGTTTGTATTCAATCCCTATGTGAACCCTATGGATAGCACATATTACAAGGGCGATATGAAAAATTTCAAAGACCAGCTTGAATACATAAAATGCAGTAAGCAGAAATATGTCATTTTAAGCAGAAGCTATATGATTTGCAACGTGGATTTATCAGCTGCTTTTAAATTTCATAAAGAAAGCACTGCGGATATCACAATACTTTATAAAAAAATCCAGGGTGAGAAAAACAAATATATCAACTGTGACGCCTTGAATATTGGTGAAAATGGAAAGGTAATAAGCATTGGCAGGAACATCGGAAAAGAAAGCAATTTGAATATTTCCATGGAAATGTACATTTTAAAGAAAGAATTGCTTATTGAGATAATAGAAAACAATATCTTAAAAGGTGACACCATGTATTTGAAGGAAGCAATTCATCAACAAGTTAGAAAATTAAATGTAAATGGTTATATATTTAATGGATACCTAGGCTGCATCAACTCGGTTGAAAATTATTATCGGGTGAATATGGAGCTGTTGGATGTAGAGATATCAAAAGAGTTATTTTATAGGAATGGCTGTATTTATACGAATATTAAGGATGAACCTCCGACGAAATACACAGAAACCGCAAATGCAGTGAACTCTATGGTTGCCAGCGGGTGTGTCATTGAAGGGAATATAGAAAGATGTGTAATTTCAAGAAGAGTAAAGATCGGTAAAAATGCAGTAGTAAAGGATTGCGTGATTATGCAAAAATGCATCATTGAGGATGGTGCTGTTTTGCAAAATGTCATACTGGATAAAAACATAGAAATTAGCTCTGGAGTAGTTTTGCGGGGCAGTGTAAAAAAGCCATTGGTAATCATGAAGAATCAGAAAATATAAAGCTTGCTAAAAATAAAAATTCAGGTGGGAATCCATCTGAATTTTTATAATAGGTGGAGTATTTCATAAAATGTATTGGAGGGTAAGAAATGACAAGGGTATTATATGTTGCCTCGGAAGCCGTTCCTTTCATCAAGACTGGGGGACTGGCGGATGTTGCAGCTTCATTGCCAAAGGAACTTAGGAAGCTGGGCATTGATATTAGAGTGGTAATGCCTAAATATAAGAATATCCCGGAAGAATTGAAAAGGGATATGACAGGATTGAGTGAGATCACAGTGCCTGTTGGTTGGAGAAATCAGGTTTGCGGTATTCAATATATTGAATATTGTGGAGTTCCTTTCTATTTTATTGACAACGAATACTATTTCAATAGAGATGGCATTTATGGATTTTATGATGATGGGGAACGGTTCGCCTTTTTTGATCGCGCCGTATTGGAAATGATTGATAGGATTGATTTCAAACCAGACATTATACATTGCAATGACTGGCATACTGGCATGATTAGTCCCTTGTTACATGCACATTACAGACAGCGGGAGGCTTTTAGAGGAATTAAGACAATTTTTACAATCCATAATTTGAAATATCAAGGGGTATTTCCGCCAGAAATACTAGGAGATTTATTAAATCTGGGCATGGAATATTTTGATGTCAATCAGTTGGAATTCTATGGCGGTGTAAGCTTTATGAAGGGCGGAATCAATTACTCGGACATCATTACAACGGTTAGTGAAAGCTATGCAAGAGAAATACAAAGCCCTGAGTTTGGTGAAAAGCTGGATGGGCTGCTAAAAAGTAAGAATCAGAATTTGCATGGGATTACAAATGGGATAGATTATGCCATTTATAATCCGGAAGATGACCCGGATATCTTTTTCAACTACACGGTGAGTTCCTTGGAAAACAAAGCGTTAAATAAGCTTAAACTGCAAGAACTGCTTCGGCTTCCGCAGAAAAAAGATACTCCCTTAATCGGAATGGTTTCAAGAATCGATAGAATGAAGGGCTTTGACTTGGTAATAAACATTTTAGAAGAATTGCTGCACCAAGATATTCAATTGGTTGTACTGGGAACAGGAGATCCATATTTTGAAGACCTTTTTAAAGATTATGCAGAGCAACACAGTGAAAAGCTATCCGCAAAAATCAAGTTTTCTTCCTCTCTTGCTCAAAAGATTTATGCTGGCTGTGACATGCTTTTGATGCCTTCTATTTTTGAGCCCTGCGGCCTTTCTCAGTTGATTGCATTAAGATATGGAACAATACCTATTGTCAGAGAAACCGGAGGATTAAGGGATACGGTGCACAGCTATAATGAATTTAGTAGAGAAGGAAATGGCTTTAGCTTTGACAGCTGCAATGCCAAGGATATGCTATATACAATCAACAGAGCCTTGGGGTTTTATAAAGAAAAACCCATATGGAAGAAGATTATCAATCATGCTATGAATGGTGAATATAGCTGGAATCGCTCGGCGCAAAGATATGTAGAATTATATGAAAATAAATAGTAGGGGAGTGTTACGATGCAGATTACGAAGGAGGTCTTTCAAGAGGATTTTATTAAGAAAGTAAAGACAGAATGTGCCAGAAATATAAAAGAGGCTACATTGTTAAATAAATATGTTGCCCTTGGAAGCTTAATAAGGGATTATATCACAGAAAACTGGGTTAACACCAAGGAGGAGTATGAGCAAAAGGGAAAAAAACAAGTTTACTATTTCTCTATGGAGTTTCTCCTTGGGAAGCTGCTCGCAAATAATCTGATGAATTTAGGGATTAGAGAGGTTTGTCAGGAGGCCTTAGAGGAATTGGGTATTTCTTTATCGGAAATAGAAGAAATGGAACTGGATCAAGGCTTGGGAAATGGCGGGCTTGGTAGGCTGGCAGCTTGTTTTATGGATTCCATGGCAAGCTTGAATATTTCTGGGCATGGTTGTGGAATAAGATATAAATATGGTCTGTTTGAGCAAAAGATTATAGATGGATATCAAGTTGAGCTTCCAGATAAATGGCTGCAGCAGGAAAACATTTGGGAGATTGTTAAGCCGAGTAAAGAAGTAAAAGTACGGTTTGGTGGGAATGTTGAAGTCGGGGAAGTAGACAATAAGCTAAGGTTTTTTCATGAGAATTATGAGACCATAAGGGCTGTCCCTTATGACACTCCCATGGTTGGCTATGGCAATAATATAGTGAATACACTTCGATTGTGGAGCGCAGAGGGAGTAAAAAAAGAGCTGGATTATGAATACTTTAATAGAGGAGAATACACAAAGGCCTTTGAAGAAAAGTTTTCTGCAGAATCAATTTCTCATGTTTTGTATCCAAATGATTCCTTTGAAAAGGGGAAGCAGTTAAGGCTGAAGCAAGAGTATTTTCTTGTATCTGCTGGGGTGCAAAGCATTGTTAGATACTATAAAAAGTCAGGGAAACCCATTTCTGAATTTGATAAGCATGTTGCAATTCATATCAATGATACACATCCTGCCTTGGCAGTTCCTGAATTGATGAGGGTATTGATGGATGAGGAGGGTCTGGGCTGGGATGAGGCATGGAATATTACCAGACATACAATCTCTTACACAAATCATACAATTATGGCAGAGGCGCTGGAAAAATGGGAAATTGGATTGTTTCAGTCTCTTTTGCCAAGAATCTTCATGATTGTTGAAGAAATCAATGAAAGATTTTGCAAGGAATTGTGGGATGATAGGCATATTACGGACTTTGAAAGGATTTCGAATATGGCGATAGTATCCCAGGGCTTGGTGAAGATGGCCCACCTTGCGATTGTAGGTAGCTATAGTGTGAATGGGGTAGCAAAGCTGCATTCAGAAATACTCAAAAAACGGGAGTTAAATGACTTTTATCAAGTTTATTCCCAGAGATTTAATAATAAAACCAATGGAGTCAGCCATCGCAGGTGGCTGCTGAATGCGAATCCGCAGCTAGCCGAATTGATTCATGAAGTCATAGGTGACAAATGGGTTGAAGCTCCCAAAAATCTAATCAAATTGCTCCAGTTCAATAAAGATCCTAGCTTTCAAAAAAGGATATATGACATGAAGCAAAGCAATAAAATAAGTCTGGCGGATATGATTAAGAAGAAGCAGGGCATCGCAGTGGATCCTTATTCCATTTTTGATGTACAGGTAAAGCGAATCCATGAATATAAGCGCCAGATACTAAATGTGTTGCATATCATGCATCTCTATAATCAATTGATTGAAAACCCAGATTTGGATATTTTTCCGAGGACCTTTTTATTTGGTGGAAAAGCAGCACCGGGCTATGATATGGCAAAGCAAATTATAAAACTGATCAACACCCTTGCTGATAAGGTCAATACAGACATTAGAATAAAGGATAAGTTAAAGGTGGTATTCCTAGAAAACTATGGGGTTTCATTGGCTGAATCGATTATTCCTGCAACCAATGTAAGTGAGCAAATTGCGACGACAACCAAGGAGGCATCTGGAACGGGAAATATGAAGTTTATGATGAATGGAGCAATCACTGTGGCCACATATGATGGTGCCAATATAGAAATAGAAAATGCTGTTGGCGGGGGCAACATTATTATTTTTGGACTGAAGGAAAAAGAGATTTTTGAATTGTATAAGAATGGCTCCTATTTATCTGTGGATGCATATTATGAAGATACAAGATTGAAAAGGGTAGTAAATCAGCTGATTGATGGCTTTTTCTCCGTCAGATATGATGAGTTTCTTGCTATTTTTGATTCTTTATTAAAATACAATGATAAGTATTTTGTTTTAAAAGACTTTGATGACTATGTAGACGCTCAAAAGAAAGTAAATGAATTATATAAAGATCAAAAAAAGTGGCTGGAGATATCTATTTCTAATATCGCTCATTCGGGAACCTTCTCAAGTGACAATACAGTCCATCGATATGCGACGGAGATATGGAGAGTTCCCACGATGTTGGATTATTACTAATTGCTTTGACATTGCAGGTGGAGGATTCAATGTATAATGGGAATGATTTAGGTGCGAATTATTTCGAGGACCATACAATTTTTAAGGTTTGGTCTCCAACAGCCTGTCGAATAAAGGTTGTGCTCTTCCTTGAGTATTTTGATATGAATGGAACCGAATATGATATGTTCAAAAATGAAAATGAGGTTTGGGAGCTAGAACTAAAGGGTGATTATAAAAATAAATATTATAATTATAAAGTCACCATAGGAGAGGAAGAAGCGGAAACTCCAGATCCCTATGCAAAGGGAGCTTCTATCAATGGAAACAGAGGGATGATAGTTGATTTTAAATCTATCAACCCAATGGGGTGGGAGCAGCATTCTATACCGACCGCTATCAAACCTACAGAGGCCGTTATATATGAGGTCCATGTAAGAGACTTTTCAATAGATATCCATTCGGGGATGAAATACAAGGGGAAATATCTGGCTTTTACAGAGGAGGGCACCAAGGGTGAAGGAAATGTAGCAACGGGGCTGGATCACCTGAAGGAACTGGGCATCACACATATTCATTTTTTGCCTGTCTTTGACTTTAACAGTGTGGATGAAAGACTTGTGCAAAAGTACAACTGGGGCTATGATCCATACTTGTATCATGTACCGGAGGGTTCTTATGCCAATAATCCCTATGATGGGGTTCAAAGAATTATTGAATTGAAGGAAATGATAAAAAAACTCCATGAAAATAACATCCGAATCGTAATGGATGTGGTTTTCAACCATACAGCAGCGGTTGAGACCAGTCCCTTTCATATTCTTGCGCCAAAATACTATTATCGACTGAACAATGATGGAAGCTACAGCAATGGATCAGGCTGCGGTAATGAAATCGCTACGGAGAAGCCTTTGGTCAGGAAGTTTGTTGTTGATTGCGTAAAATTCTGGGCGGAAGAATACAAAATAGACGGTTTTCGATTTGATTTGATGGCATTAATAGATATTGAAACCATGCTGGAGGTCAAAAGGCAGCTAGAAAGCATCAATCCAAATATACTAATATATGGGGAGCCCTGGGCTGGTGGAAGCTCTGTACTGGCTTATGAGCAGCAGTTTAGAAAGGGCTGTCAGAAGGGGTTGAACATTGGGATGTTCAACGATGAATTCAGAAATGCAATAAAAGGGGATAACGATGGCAATGTCTTGGGCTTTATCAACGGGGCACAAGGTCTAGAAGGTGAAGTGAAAAAAGGAATTGTAGGAAGCATACACTATGATGATTTTTTATATGGATTTGCCAAGGAGCCCGGTGAAACCATAAACTATGTCAGCTCTCATGATAATTTAACCTTATTTGATAAAATACAAAAAACCTGCGGAAATGCTTCTGGTACTGAGCAAGAAAAAATGAATCGACTGGCGCTATCTATTGTTCTAACCTCCCTTGGAACTGCATTTATCCATGGCGGCTCTGAAATATTGAGGTCAAAGCAAGGGGATTCCAACAGCTACTGCGCCGGTGATGAAATCAATAAAATAGAGTGGGGCAACAAGAATAAATACTTCAAAACATTTCTATATATAAAAGGATTGATCGCCCTGAGGAGAACTCAAAAAGTGATGACGATGGACAATAGGGAGGATATCTTAAAACATTTCCGGTTTGTTGACTCGCCTCAAGGCACTGTAGCATACCTGTTCACTTCAGATTTTAAAGGTGATTTCAAGCAGCTGTTTGTGATTCACAATGCAAACAAATATGAAATAATGATGGATTTACCACTATCGGGTAAATGGAGGATCATAGCAAATGCTGAGGAAGTAAATCTGCAAGGAGTATATGGCAGCGAAGCATATACAGCTTCAAATGTAGCGATACCATCCATATCTACCTATATATTGGTTCAGTAAGAAAGATCTAGGGCAGCCTTAATGAAACAAAACCTTGACAACAAAGGTCTTATCATTTAGAATTTATAAAAGCGAACTTTAAATTGGTCCTGTGAGGCCAGAAAGGGGAAATAGCGATGACTATTTTATTGTGCATGGAAAAATTTCCTTATGGGAAAAACAAATGTATATATCCACTATGGTGTGAAGGATAGCGAAGAGATCTATGATTACTCTCTTTGCTATCCTTTATTTTTATATTTGAGGAATTTTGTTGAAGGGTTACTTATTCAATGTTATAATAAATATACGGATTTATGAATAAGTATGTATTTTGCGAACTACTTAGCAAGAACCTATTGACAATTGCATCAAATTAAAATATACTCAATAATTAAAAGCGTACATTTGTTGGTAGTGTAGCGAAGTTGGCGAAAAAATGGTTTTGTTGAAAAAGCATTTTAAGGTGAAAAAAGAGCAAAATACGAATCTAAAATAATATAATATATAACAGTGAGTATGAATTATTATGCATAAATGTATAAGTGCTATGTTGAGGAGGTTGAAGAAATGAAAGCAAAGCTAATATTGGAAAATGGAATGGTATTTGAAGGCAGAGCCTTTGGATATATACAAGAAACTGTTGGAGAAGTTGTTTTCAATACAGGAATAACTGGTTACCAAGAAGTTCTTACAGATCCATCCTATTATGGGCAAATCGTAACAATGACATATCCGCTAATCGGAAACTATGGTTTAAATTTAGAGGATGTAGAATCGCAAACACCGAAGGTAAGAGGTTTTATTGTAAGAGAAGCTTGTGACTTCCCAAGTAATTTTCGTTGTGAAATCAAACTAAATGATTATTTGAGAAACAATAAGATAATGGCTTTGGATCAGGTTGATACAAGAGCCTTAACAAAAATACTTAGAAACAGCGGCACCATGAAAGGGATAATAGCCCTTGAAGATGTAAGTGAAGGCTATATTAAAGATAAGCTGCGCGCTTACAGCAATACTGATGCAGTATTTAAGGTAACAACAAAAGAGAAGTATACCATACCAGGTACAGGCAAACATGTAGCAATTGTGGATTATGGGATAAAAGCCAATATCATAAGATCCTTTAAGCAAAGAAATTGTAAAATGACTATATTTCCTGCTAATGCAACTTATGAGGAAATATTAAATGTAAACCCAGACTTGATATTCCTTTCCAATGGACCTGGTGATCCTGAGGATTTGACAGAAGCCATAGAAACCTTAAAGCAGCTAATTGGTAAAAAACCAATTGTTGGAATATGCTTGGGCCATCAGCTATTGGCTTTGGCTTTGGGCGGAAAGACTGCAAAACTAAAGTTTGGCCATAGAGGCTGCAATCATCCTGTGAAGAATCTGGAAGAAAACAAAGTATATATTACTTCGCAGAACCATGGTTATTATGTTGAAGAGCTTCCGTTGGATACAAGTGTTACACATGTCAGTGTAAATGATGGGACTGTAGAAGGGATGAGACATAAGACTCTTCCTATATACAGTGTGCAATTTCACCCAGAAGCATCACCTGGACCAAGAGATGCAAATAATATATTTGATCAGTTTCTAGAAGTAAGTATATAAACTTTGAATTGGAGGGATTGATATGCCGTTAAATAAAGATATAAAGAAAGTATTGGTAATAGGCTCTGGACCTATTGTAATTGGTCAGGCAGCAGAATTTGATTATTCAGGTACGCAAGCCTGCGAAGCGCTAAAGGAAGAAGGCGTAGAAGTAGTTTTAATAAATAGCAATCCTGCGACGATTATGACAGACAAGGAAGTAGCACATAAAATATATATTGAGCCCCTAACAATTGCCTTTATAGAAAAGGTGATTGAAAAGGAAAGACCCGATGCACTGCTGGCAGGGGTAGGAGGTCAAACAGGACTTAACCTATCTGTGGAGCTGTTTGAAAAAGGAATACTAGATAAATACAATGTTAAGGTAATCGGAACGCCGATAGAATCCATTAAAAAAGGTGAGGATAGAGAACTTTTTAGAAATGTAATGAAAGAAATAAATCAACCCTGCATCGAAAGTGAAATCATCATGGATATGGAGTCGGGCAAGGCCTATAGCATGAAGCTGGGTTATCCAGTTATTGTCAGACCTGCATACACTTTGGCGGGTACTGGAGGCGGTATTGCGAACAATGAAGAGGAGCTTGAAATCATCCTGGAACAGGGGCTTCATATGAGTGCAATAGGCCAGGTGCTTATTGAGAGAAGCGTGAAAGGCTGGAAGGAAGTTGAGTACGAGGTAATGCGAGACAAACAGGGGAACTGCATTTGCGTATGCAACATGGAAAACATTGACCCTGTCGGAATCCATACTGGAGACAGTATTGTGGTTGCGCCAAGCCAGACTTTGTCAGACAAAGAATATCAAATGCTTCGAAGTGCTTCCATTGATATTATCAATGCTGTAGGGATTGAAGGCGGCTGCAATGTGCAATTTGCACTGAATCCAAATAGCTTTGAATATGCGGTAATTGAGATAAATCCTAGAGTAAGTCGATCCTCTGCCTTGGCATCCAAGGCAACAGGCTATCCTATCGCCAAGGTGGCTGCAAAGATAGCATTGGGATACAATCTTGATGAAATAAAAAATGCTGTGACAAAAAAGACCTATGCATGCTTTGAACCCTCCCTTGACTACGTAGTAGTGAAAATCCCTAAATGGCCTTTTGACAAGTTTTATAATGCGGATAGGGTTTTAGGAACAAAGATGATGGCTACGGGCGAGGTCATGGCAATCGGCAGCAACTTTGAATCTGCTTTCCTAAAGGGAATACGATCCTTGGATATAGGAAGATATACCTTGGTTCATAAGGACATGATGAAGCTAAGTCTTGAGGAGCTTAAGGAAAAAGTAAAAGCACCTGATGACGAGAGAATATTTGCCTTGGCAGAAATGATAAGAAGAGATTTTAGAAGTGAAATGATTACAAAGGCAACTGGAATAGATCGGTTCTTTGTAAAAAAAATAAAGAACATCGTAGAGCGAGAAGAGATGTTGAAAACCTTCACCATAGATATGCTTACGAAGGATGTGCTGTTGGATCTCAAAAAGAACGGTTTTGCTGATAAGGGTATAGGTGATTTGATTGGTGTAAGTCCTGATGTGATTTACAAAACTAGAATGAAGTGGGGTATCAGCCCTGTCTACAATATGGTTGATACCTGTGCGGGAGAGTTTGAAGCATTAACACCATATTTCTACTCCACCTACAATACTTATGATGAAGTTACAGTTAGTAATAAAAGAAAAGTAGTGGTAATAGGCTCAGGACCAATTAGAATAGGGCAAGGGATAGAATTTGATTATGCCTCAGTACATGCCGTAAAGGCACTTAAGAAAATGGGTATTGAGACCATTATCATAAACAACAATCCTGAAACAGTCAGCACAGATTTTGATATATCAGACAAGCTGTATTTTGAGCCTCTAACGGAAGAGGATGTATTAAATATTATAGATAAGGAAAAACCAGAGGGGGTAATTCTTCAGTTTGGTGGTCAGACAGCAATCAAGCTTGCGAAATTCCTACAGGCTAAAAATATTGCTATCCTAGGTACAAATTCAGAACAGATTGACACAGCAGAGGATAGAGAAAAATTCGATGCCCTGCTTGAAATGCTTGATATTGAAAGACCAAAGGGAATTGCAGTTTGGAATATGGAGCAAGGCTCTGATGAGGCTGAGAAGTTGGGCTATCCAGTGCTGGTACGACCATCCTATGTATTAGGTGGACAGGGTATGGAGATCACCTATACACAAGATGAATTGGTATATTATCTTAAGAATGCTTTTGAAAAGGATAAAAAGAATCCGGTACTAATAGACAAATACCTGATGGGAAAAGAGATAGAAGTGGATGCCATATGTGATGGAGAGGAAATCTTGATTCCAGGAATCATGGAGCATTTGGAGAGAGCGGGGGTACACTCTGGTGACAGTATAACCATGTATCCAACTCAAAATGTTTCGTCAACCATAAAGGAAAAGGTATTGGAATATACAAGAAAGCTTGCTTTGGGAATCGGAATAAAGGGTATGATTAACATACAGTTCATCGAGCACAATGAGAAGCTTTATGTAATAGAAGTAAATCCAAGAGCAAGTAGAACTGTCCCTTATATAAGCAAAGTAAGCGGAGTTCCCATTGTTGAGCTTGCAACGAAGGTAATGTTGGGGCATAAGCTTGGAGAACTTGGTTATGGTATCGATGTATATCAAGAACCAGAATTGGTAGCGGTGAAGGTCCCTGTGTTTTCTACACAAAAACTGCCAGGAGTTGAAGTTTGCCTGGGACCAGAGATGAGATCTACCGGAGAGGTGCTGGGAGTGGGTGCAGATATATATGAAGCACTTTACAAAGGCTGCTTGGGGGCAGGACTACAGCTGGTTAAGAATAAAGGTGTAGTGCTGGCGACAATCAATGATCATGATAAGGAAGAATTCTTAAATATCGCAAAGGAACTCAACGCACTTGGCTATCGTTTGATGTGCACAAGCGGGACTGCTAAATTCTTAAAGCAAGCAGGATTACAGGTTGACACAGTAAGGAAGCTAAATGAAGAAGAACCAAATATATTAAATTTAATAAAAAATATGGAAGTTGATTTGGTGATTAACACTCCAACAAAGGGCAAGGATGCACTAAGAGAAGGTTTTATGATAAGAAGAGCAGCGGTAGAGAAAAACATAGCTGTATTTACGGTGTTGGATACGATAAAAACCTTAATTGAAGTAACCAAAAGATATCAATCAGACTTGGAAATCAAGGATATGAAGATTTATAACATGGGAAAGTAATGTGAGAAAAAGGATAGGTCGGTATATACCAGCCTATCCTTTTTTGTTATTAGAAGTTTTTAAAAAATTCCAAGGTATCAATCATTTCTTTATCAATTGTGATGCCATCCAAAGCATATTTTGCATAGCGATTTTCATGGTTTTTAACTTGCAATACTCGATTGTTTTCATACTGAGTTGCTAATTTCGTAAAGCTAGGGTGGCTAAGCAGTGTTTGCCTTATTTCCTTGGAGAAGGGGCAGTGCTTATACAATATTTCCCTAGTAAACTTATTTAGTCGGATGGTTCCTTTGGCTTCATAATTTAACCAGATGATATAGTCTGAGACAAAAACATCCTTTGAAATATTCCTGTACTTCTTTAATTGATTCTTTATCTTTTCCTTGCCTTCTTCAGAAATATCTTTATTTTTCTTAAAAAACTGCAAGTAATCCATATATTCCGATGTAAGTGATTTCAAGCTGATATCATTCCAAGATAAGCCCATCATAGTCTTGCATAATTCCCAGCGGAAGGTTCCGATTAAACGCTGCACCATATCCTCGATATTTCCTTCAGTAAAGATCGGTAGGATGAAGCGCCCTGGTGTATTTCTAACTCTGCCGCTTATCTCCTGCCACATGAAAGCGTTTATTCCGTAGGTGGGCATCAGGATGATATCAGGCCGAATAGATTGCATGATTATTTCTTTCTCAATTCCTTTTTTCATGTTAAAGTATGAAATCTGTCTATGAAAAGCAGAGAAATCAACATCCAATACTTTTTGAATCGCATCATTTATCTTTTTAGGAGTCAACAGTGCTTTATCAAGGTCTTTTATGATCACATCATCGTAAAGTATTGGAAAGTAGGTGCTAATTTGTCTGCTGCACAGCTTGTGATTTGACTTAAACATATTTTCTATTTCAAAGCTTAGTCGTCCGTCCCTGTTATTATCATAGGCTGCTTTTTCATGCTCTTTTATGGTGCCCTGCTTGCGCATTTCACGGAATACATCAAAATAGTCCATTGCAAAACCATTGACGGAAGGATCTCTTTCTTTGTTATAAATCAACTGCAGCCAGCTTTGCATGCTGAAAACTGAAGATGATTCATCGCTGGAAGGCCTTTCGCTAAGGTCATAGAGCGTCCATAAATTGTTAGAACTAAGAAGCTTTTCGTCCATATAAGAATATGTAAGGAACATGTGCAATAACTTATCTTGATTGTTTTCGACAATCACTCTTTTTAATACGGCCTCATATACTTCGAAAAATACAGTGGTCATATCCTTTCTAAGCTTTCTTACCTTTTCATCATCGGACATCTTATCCTTAAGACCTCTGAAAGCCTTCAGAGAGCTCATAAACAAGTCGCAGCTTTCTTTTGGTATATTTGAATAGGCGAGAATTTTTTCTGCACTATTATTAAGCTCTTCAGGTATCCCCTCTCTTGGGATATCTATATTCTTTGGAGTATTTGGCGTTTTACTCTCCAAAACAGCTGCCAATTGATTGACTTTTTCTTCTGCCGCGCGGATGTCAATTGGAAGGATGTTGTCATAGTCATTCTTGAATATTGCTGCCATATTCTTTACCTTATTTACGATATATTGCAGCACTTCGGTGATATCTTTTGAATCATATATACTTTCTTTCATCTGAAGTCCAGCCTTGCGGAAATCTTCAAATATACAAGGCTCCTGTTCAGAATATAGTAGCGCTATGTATTGTTCTGCTACCTTGAAAGCTTCCTTTGTTTTAAACAAGATGCTTTCCAAAAGCAGTGAAGAGTCAGTGCAGTGATATTGAGATATCATAAAGTTCTCATTAAAGAATTGCTTTTTTAAATCAGCATTTATCAAACTAACATGACTATAGTAGTTCATCTTTAGTTTATCGATTTCCTCACTTGGAAAATAATCATATTCAAAGTGTCTGCATTCGAGAAAATCAGCCTCAAAAGAATAAGGTAAAGATATATTATCATCCTTCATTTCCTGAAGCTTAAACATGCTGTCGCTAAACGCTGAATGCAGGGGCTCATATGCAAAACCATGCTTTTCTTTTAGAATCCAAAAGAAAAGGCATAGATTGTCAGCTAAGACACTCAGAAATTTTATGAGCTGCTCTAGTTCCTTTAATCCCTGATAAGAAGCTTCAATTATTTTGGAAATTGAATTGACGATATAGGTAGAATATTCGTTCTTCTGACTAAATAATTCTTCTATGGCATGAATACCATCTGCATAATAGCAAAAAATGATGGAATCCTCAGAAGCGCGATAACTTAAGGTATGCTTCTTTGATAAAAATAAGTCGTTAGATCCAATAAATATGTTTTTATCGATGCTGAAAAGTCTATAACTCTTATCCATCAGCTTCTTTGCATCTATGCCTTCTAGGTCTTCTAAAGAAGAAATGTAGACATCGACCTTACCCTTGGCAAGAATATTTATTGAATTGGCATTTTGTCCTTCGAAAAACACAGATTCACCTGCATTCACTGCATAGCTGCCATTTGTGCCTGGTTCTATAATCATACCCAATCACCACCTTAGAACTTTATTAAATTTGTAGATGATACCACTTATAATTATCCGATTAAATTTGTATAATGTAAAGAGTTTAAAGAAGAGAATATGTAGATTAATGACGAATAATCTTGTATAATATCATATTAAGTTCATATAAACATGGAATTGGAACGGTTGGCCTCTGGTAGAATTTGAAGTAAAATATTGGGATAAAAGCATGAATACTGGATATAAATATGAAAGTATCTAGAAAAGCTTGAAAAACAACCAATCATTTGATATTAGCTAAGCAATTTGATGAAAAAGATGTTTTATTTGAGCTTTGTTGCGAAAGAATAATACTTATTTGATTAAAAGTAATATTAGGTTATTTACATGAAACATAGAGTGTGTAATAATATATTGTTGTAGTATCGGTTATTTGCTTTTTCAAGTAATAATAATGAACGATTTTAGTAATTTTATACGAAAGTGAGGGAAAGAAATGAAAATAGGATTTGACCACAAAAAGTATCTGGAAGAGCAATCTAAGTATATCCTAGAGAGAGTTAATAATTATGACAAGCTATATTTGGAGTTTGGTGGAAAGCTTTTATTCGATCTTCATGCAAAGAGGGTATTGCCTGGTTTTGATGAGAATGCAAAGATAAAGCTTCTGCATAAATTGAAGGAAAAGGTTGAAGTAGTTATTTGCATATATGCTGGTGATATAGAAAGAAATAAAATTAGAGGCGATTTTGGTATTACATATGATATCGACACATTGAGATTAATCGATGACTTAAGAGCCTATGAACTAGATGTAAATAGTGTTGTCATTACAAGGTATGATGGACAACCAGCTACGACAGTTTTTATAAATAAACTAGAGCGTAGAGGCATTAAGGTTTATAAGCATAAGGCAACTAAGGGATATCCAATGGAAGTTGATACAATTGTAAGTGATGAGGGATATGGTAAGAATCCATATATTGAAACAACAAAGCCAATTGTAGTCGTAACAGCCCCTGGACCTGGAAGCGGTAAACTAGGGACCTGTCTAAGTCAGCTTTATCATGAATATAAGCAGGGTAAAGTGGCTGGCTATTCAAAGTTTGAAACCTTCCCTGTATGGAATGTGCCTTTGAAGCACCCTTTAAATATTGCATATGAAGCTGCTACAGTAGATCTGAAGGACGTAAATTTAATTGACTCCTTCCACCTTGATGCATATGGGGAAGTAACGGTAAACTATAATAGAGATATTGAGACCTTTCCTGTACTGAAGAGAATTATAGAAAAGATTACAGGAGAAGAATCTGTGTTTAAATCACCTACGGATATGGGAGTAAATAGAGTAGGCTTTGGAATTACTGATGATGAAGTAATAAAAGAAGCTTCAAGACAAGAAATTATAAGAAGATACTTCAAGACTGGCTGTGAGTATAAAAAAGGATATGTAGATAAGGAAACTCTTGACCGAGCGAAGCTTATCATGGAAGAACTCAATTTAAAGCAGGATGATAGAAAAGTTGTTATTCCAGCAAGAGAACGTTCTCTTAAACTAAAGGAAGTGTCAAATAAAACTGAAATGTGCCCTGCAGTGGCTATAGAACTAGCGGATGGAACCATCTTGACAGGTAAGAGTTCAGATACAATGAATGCAACAGCTGCAGTAGTACTAAATGCAGTAAAGCATTTAGCAAATATATCTGATGAAATCCATCTGATCTCTCCTGTAATTTTGGAGCCGATTATTAATTTGAAATCAAAAACCTTTGGCAGCAATAATCCGGCTTTGGATTGTGAAGAGATATTGATTGCACTTAGTATATGTGCAGCTACAAATCCAATGGCGCAAGTAGCGATGGAAAAGCTTGGTCTTTTAAAGGGCTGTCAAGCTCATGCTACAACAATTTTAAGTACCAGTGATGAACAGACTTTTAGAAAGCTTGG
>JAQSYB010000200.1 GCA_029256365.1 Clostridia bacterium | reverse complement strand
ACAAATGGTGGGCCTTCAGGGACTCGAACCCCGGACCAACCGGTTATGAGCCGGTTGCTCTAACCAACTGAGCTAAAGGCCCAAATGGCTCCTCAAGTAAGACTCGAACTTACGACCCTGCGGTTAACAGCCGCATGCTCTACCGACTGAGCTATTGAGGAACGTCATAACTGACAAATATTATTTTACAAAGTTTTGATTTAAAAGTCAATATGAATTTTATCTGTTATTCAAATTTAAATTGCTTTAACTTGATTATGCTATTCATTTCTTTAGTTTACTTAATATTATTCTAAAAAGTCCTTCAGTTTTTTGCTTCGGCTTGGATGTCTTAGCTTTCTCAACGCTTTTGCTTCAATCTGTCTAATACGTTCTCTGGTTACGCTGAATTCCTTGCCAACTTCCTCTAGAGTTCTTGCTCTACCATCATCTAATCCAAATCTCAAGCGCAATACTTTTTCTTCTCTAGGAGTAAGCGTGTCCAGTACTTCAAACAGTTGTTCCTTCAGCATTGTAAATGCTGCTGATTCAGCAGGTGCTGGGGCATCATCATCTGGAATAAAATCTCCCAAATGGCTATCTTCCTCTTCACCTATTGGTGTTTCAAGGGATACAGGCTCTTGAGCAATCTTCATGATCTCTCTAACCTTATCCTCTGACATACCCATTTCCTCTGCAATTTCCTCAGGCAATGGATCTCTGCCAAGCTCCTGCAGCAATTGTCTGGATACTCTTATTAATTTATTAATTGTTTCAACCATATGCACAGGAATTCTTATTGTTCTTGCCTGATCTGCAATGGCTCTCGTAATCGCTTGTCTAATCCACCAAGTTGCATAGGTGCTAAACTTAAAGCCTTTGGTATACTCAAACTTTTCTACAGCTTTAATCAGACCCAAATTGCCTTCTTGAATCAGGTCAAGGAACAGCATTCCTCTACCAACATATCTTTTGGCAATACTTACAACAAGTCTCAAGTTCGCTTCTGTAAGCTTTTTCTTGGCTTCAAGATCACCCTTTAGGATTCTCTTTGCAAGCTCAACTTCTTCTGATGAGCTTAATAATGGAACCTTACCAATTTCCTTCAGATACATTCTAACCGGGTCATCTATATTGATTCCCTCTGGTACAGAAATATCTAGTTCTACTTCTTCTTCTTCCTCTTCTTCTATGACTGGAATGTCTATATCAACAACTCCAATAACATCTATCCCTTTTGTTTCTAAATATTCGTATATTTTGTCAATTTGGTCTGGGTCCATGTCTACTTCTTCAAAAGTGTCTATAATTTCCTTGTATGTTAATACACCACTTTTTTTGCCTTTTTCAACAAGTTCCTTAATATATGACATTTTTAACTCTTCGTTAGACATTATGTCCCCTCCCTTCCCGGATATCACTTTCGAATTCTTTGCAATTTCTTGATTTCATTAAAAATTTCATTCGCTTTATCTTTCTCTCCTGTCTGAAACAGCTCATTCATGCTAGATGTTAATTCTTCAATTTTTCTCTCTTCTTTTGATTTATTCATGATATCAATACTAGATTGAATTAAACCATCTAATTCTTTCTCGGGCAGCTCATAGCTCAATATTTTAGCCGCTTTTGTTTGTTTTTCGGCATCATCAAGCTTACTGATCACTTCTCCCGCATTTAAGCTTTTCTCTTCCTTCAGCTTTTCTGCAATTATATATGCAATCTCTTTGTTAAGTCGATTTCGAAAGCTTTCCGGATTTATTATGTTAAATATATTTTTTGCTTTATTCAGGTCATACATACATATATTCAAAAGGTATATTTCTGCAATTAATTCGGCATTTTTAGGCTTTTGTTCTTCTTTCTTACTATTTACTATATTATGTTTATTATTTCCATTTTTATGCTTTTCTTTCAACCTGTTCAACTCTGAATAAAGAGCCGTTTCATTTACGCGCATAATATTGGAATATTTTTTAATATAAGCATCAACCTCTACACTGCTTTCAATATCCTTTAAAATCATAGAAAATTCTTTTGTAAATTTAATTCTATCTTGAATATTTTCTATGTCCAAACCCTTTTTAACATCTTCTATTTTATATTCAATCAAAGATACACTGTTCTTAATCCTTGATTTAAAGGCTTCCATACCTTCTTTGCGGACAAACTCATCCGGATCCTTGCCCGAGGGTACTGTTAGTACCTTTACTGTGCAGCCCTCTTTTTCAAGAATAGCAAGACCCTTTAGTGTAGCTGATTGTCCAGCAACATCAGCATCATAAGCAATTATGATTTCATTGGAGAATCTCTTGAGAAGCTTCGCCTGATTTTCTGTAAATGCAGTACCCAGTGAAGCAACGGCATTTGTAATGCCATATTGGTGAAGTGCAATTACATCCATGTAACCTTCTACAATTATTATATTCTCAATATTTTGCTGCTTTTTAACAAAATTGAGACCATAAATGTTTTCACCTTTGTGGAATATAGGTGTCTCCGGCGAGTTCAAGTACTTAGGCTTAGAATCATCCATAACCCTTCCCCCGAAGGCTATTACATTGCCTTTTAAATCAATAATAGGGAACATGATTCTATTTCTAAATTTATCATAGTAACCGCTGCTTTTTTCACTTTTCGCAATGAGTCCTGCCTTTTGCATCATGTCTTGTGAAAAGCCTTTTTGGCGCAAATGATTCTGAAGGCTGCTCCATGCATTTAAGGAGTATCCCAAACCAAAGGACTTAATTGTCTGTTCATTTAGCCCTCTGCCCTTTAAATAATCCATTGGTTCTTTGGACTTATTTAAATTGCTATAAAAGAAACGTGCAGTTTCTTGATTTATTTTGTACAATGTATTGTATAAACTTAATTTTTTGAGCTGCTGCTCGTTATTGGTGTCACTAACCTCTATGTGGGCTCTATCGGCCAAAAATTTGAGAGCTTCTACAAACTCAAGTCTCTCCATTTTTTGAACAAAGGAAATGACATTGCCTCCAACTCCGCAGCCAAAGCAGTTGAATATCTGCTTGGTAGAAGAAACGCTAAAAGAGGGTGATTTTTCAGAGTGAAAAGGGCATAAACATTTATAATTTGTGCCGTTTTTCTTTAGGCTCATATAGCCGGAAATCACATCCACTATATCGTTTTTTTCTATTATCTCAGAAATCAATTGTTCTGAGAAAAACATGCTTATTCCACCTTTTTATTATTGTCTTATATTTTTTCTTAGAGAATAGTGCATAATATAATTCTCCAAAATTTTTAAATATCCTTCATTTTATTTAAAATTAAACTTTCAAGGACATTTTTAAATTTCGCATTTTCTTGTTTGTCTCTTTTGGCTGGACCTTTTACTCGTCCTCCACTTTTTCTGATCAAAGCAGATAGATGCCTTTCAAATAACAGCTTATCAATGGTACTTTCTTCATATACTTTGCCGCTGTTTGATATTGCCGCAGCTTTCTTAGAAAGGACGATAGAAGCCAAGCCAAAATCACCTGTAACTACTACATCTTCAGATTTCACTTTACTAATTATTGCCATGTCAGCAGCCTGTGATACATTATCCACCATGACAAGCTCAACATTTTCATAATCTTTATTTAATTTTAGATTGCCGCAATGGCTTAAACTAAAAATAAAGACTACATCCAGCTTGTATTTTCTTGCTATATCAGTTATTTCTTGTTTCACTGGACAAGCATCTGCATCAACAAAAATTTTCATTGCTCTACTATATATTTCGCATAAAATCTAATATTTTGACAGTCGAATTAAACTAAATTCGACACGCGAAACAATTCTCCTTCTATATAAACTAATTTTTTAATACAAATTAAATAAACAGCCTACTTACACTTCCCAAGACAATGGCACAAAAATATCTAAAAAGGTGCTTACTGCGTATCTGTCTGTCATGCCGGCTATATAATCACATGTTAGTCTTTCAATTTCCTCTTGATCTTTTATGCTGCATTTGTAATGAGGAATTAGCTGCGGGTTTTCTAAGAAATAATAATAGAGCTCTCTTACAATATTCTGCGCCTTTTTTTCTTCTAGTTTTGCTTTTGAACCGATATAGACCTTATCAAACATAAAGCCCCTCAGGGTATCCGTTGCAAATTTTATTTTTGGACTCATTAAGATATCATTTTTATCTGTACTCTCCTGAATAATATCTGTAATCATTGTATTAATTCGCTGTTTATGACTTCTACCCAGGGTTTC
>JAQSYB010000199.1 GCA_029256365.1 Clostridia bacterium | reverse complement strand
TAAGTTAAAATTATGAAAATATTATAAAGGTGGGACTAAAATGGATAAAAAATACATAGAACAGCTCAAGTTAAGTTTACCAAGGCTGGGATACGGTTGTATGCGGTTTCCAGTGAAAGATAATAAAATTGACTTTGATGCAGCAAAAGAATTAATATATTATGCCTATGAGCATGGTTTGAATTATTTTGACACCGCTTACAATTATCATAATGAAGAATCTGAAATATTTTTAGGCAAGGTGTTGCCTGAATTGAAAAGAGATACTTACTTTCTCACAAGCAAGCTGCCTGTATGGAAAATTAAAGAAGAAGGCGATGCAGAAAAACTTTTCAATGAACAATTAAGTAAATGTAACACTGAGTATTTTGACTTTTATCTATTACATTCATTAAGCAAAAAATCAATAGAAACTGTAGAAAAGTTTAACCTTTATTTTGACTTTTATCTATTACATTCATTAAGCAAAAAATCAATAGAAACTGTAGAAAAGTTTAACCTTTATGATTTTATATTAAAGAAGAAACAAGAAGGAAAAATTAAAAACATAGGATTTTCATTCCATGACAGTAATGAAGTTCTGCAGGAGTTTGCTGCTGCACACAAATGGGATTTTTCCCAACTTCAGATAAACTATTGGGACTGGGAAGAAAATGATGCTAAAAGCATGTATGAGACTTTGGAAAAGCTAGACATACCATGTTTTGTAATGGAACCTGTTAGAGGAGGCTTCCTTGCTTCCTTTGCACCCAATGCAATGAAGCATTTAAAAGATTACAATTCTGATGCAAGCATAGCATCATGGGCCTTAAGGTGGGTAGCTAGTCTTCCTAATGTAGCCATAGTATTGAGCGGCATGAGCAACATGGAACAGCTGCAGGATAATATTTCAACATTTACTGATTTAAATAATATAAACAATGAAGAGTTAAAAATTATAGACAAAGTGGTAGAAGACCTTAGAAAGATTAAACCTGTACCATGCACCGGCTGCCGTTACTGCATGGACTGCCAGTATAGTGTTGACATACCGGGGGTTTTCGAAATATACAACGATTATAAAAAATCCGAAAACAAACAAATTGCTATTAGAAGCTATTTCACTTTCATGAGCGATAAAGAGCAGGGTGGAAATTGTCAAAAATGCGGCGAATGTTTAGCTAAGTGTCCACAGCATATAAATATACCTGAAGAATTGGGTAAAATACATGCAGAGATGCTTTCAATAAAATCTTTGCCTAGATAACATTTATAAATGGGGTGAGTCTTGGACTCTCCCTTTTTTGCTCATTAATTAAAATATAAAGCATATGATTATATGAATATATTTATTGAGGTGAGCCATGAGAACCAAAAACATAATCGTTGGTACATTGATTTTAACAGCTGCAACTACGATTGTAAGAGTAGTGGGTATGTTGTTTCGTATTTATCTTGCCAACACCTTAGGGGCAGAGGGCATAGGACTTTATCAATTGATTCTTTCCATTTACATGCTCATGGTTACATTTGCGACCTCAGGCATTAGAGTTGCCGTTTCAAGATTAATATCAGAGGAACTGGTATTAAGAAACTATGCAAATGCAAAAAAGGTGCTCAATCAATCAATTGTTCTTTCAGTTTTTACAGGCTTCGTGTCTGCATTTGTCATGTACTATTTCGCTGATTACATGGGAAGTACCTTTTTAAACGATGAAAGAACAACTCTATCTATTTTATACCTGGCTCCGAGTCTACCGTTAATAGCTGTTTCAAATTGCTATAAAGGATATTTTTATGCTGTAGGTAAAATTGCCAAACCTGCAATTACTCAAGTAGCCGAGCAAATGATTAGAATACTTGTAATATTTCTTATCATGGATTCATATTTGCCGAAAGGTCTTGAATATGGCTGTGCTGCTGTTTCCATAGGTATGACAATTGAAGAGCTGTTTTCTCTGGTACTCACATGGCTCTTTTACATATTTGAAAAGAAACCGTTTAAAAGGTCTAGTGTTAAGGCTGATAACATGGTTTTTAAAATTCTCGGAATATCATTGCCGCTTTCTGCAACCTCCTATTTGAATGCAATATTAAGAACAGTAGAAAATACTATGATACCTGCCAGACTTTTAATATACGGACTTTCTGCCGAAACTGCAATGAGCCTATACGGTATGATAAAAGGTATGGTCTTGCCAATTTTGTTTTTTCCGTCTTCATTTTTAACATCCCTTTCTTCAATTTTGATTCCTTCAGTAGCAGGTGACAATGCAGCTGCCAATGAAAAAAAAGTTTCAGGAACTCTTTCCAAGGTCTTACACTTTACAGCAATTTCAGGAGTTTTGGTTGTTGCAGTGTTTGTTGCATTTCCCAATGAAATAGCCATAGCTGTTTACAATGATGTACAGGTTGGATTAATGATAAAAGTTATTTCATACGTCTGTCCCTTCATGTATTTAAATATGGTAATATCATCGATGTTAAATGCATTAGGTGAGCAAATGCACTCATTTAGGGTAAACATAATCGAATCAGCATTAAAAATCTCAATCATTTATTTCTTTGTTCCTGTCTATGGCTTTAATGCTTATTTGTTTGCGTTGTTTTTAACCACCATATTAAACACAATCATGTATTTAACAAGGCTTTTGCAAGTATCATGCATAGTATTTGACATATCAAACTGGATTTTTAAACCCGTTGCTGCAGGTGCAGCTGCAGGATTTTTATCCAAATTTTCATACAACATTTTTATTATGAATTCATCAAACAATATATTTTCATTGATTTCTTCCATAATAATATTGATGCTTTTATATTTGATAGGTTTAATTTTTACGAGAAGCGTCAATTTTTCTTCTATTAATATAAATGAAATAAAAAGACTTATTAAGAGATGACATATATGTAGAAACTTACATCAATATGAACATATTGGCAAAATAACCATAGGATAATTCTCTCTTTTATTCAAAAGATATTATAAATAAGAATAAAGGAGAGATATCATGCAATATGATCTGATAAATATGTTGATGTTTTTCTTAATATATGGCTTTTTAGGATTCCTTCTGGAAACAGTATTCAGAAGCATTGTTGAAAGAAGAATGATTATCAGCAGAGGATTTTTAACAAATTTATTTTGCCCTCTTTATGGTATCAGCGGAATCGTCATAGTACAAATTTTCACTTGGTCAGAAATTACAATGAACAGCCGACTGACAGCCTTGATAATTGCAACCATTGGAAGTATCCTTGCTGTAACACTTTTAGAATATACAACAGGAAGAGTTTTAGACAGGGCTTTTCACTGCAAGCTTTGGGATTACAGCCAATTACCTTTTAACCTTCATTCATATATATGCCTTGATTTTTCCTTGGCATGGGGAATTGTTGCAATTATCTTAGCCAGCATTATTCACCCCTTGATGGAAATAACCGTATATGCAATACCGGAAACATCCAAACTTATATTTTTGTATTTTGCTTTTTCAATATTGATTACTAATGCATCATACAACGTTAGAAGAATGTATCACTTGAATTTAATTAAACTATAAACACTAATGGGCAGTACCTCTTGATTGACAAATCAACCAAGAAGTACTGCCCATTAAATGTTGGGTGTTTTAACCGCTTATTATAAGTTCATCTATTGGTCTTCCGGGAGGCACAATTGGATATACGCTGCAGTCATGATTTATTTTACATTCAATCAATAACGGTTCATTTAAATTGCTGGTTTCATTCAGAACTCTCTTTAATTCATCCATTGTTTCAGCCTTAAATGACTTTATGTTGTATGCTGCTGCCAGCATTTGATAATTAACATCATCACAGTTATCCGTTTCAGAATATTTCGCATTACTAAACATTCTCTGCCATTGCCTAACCATTCCCAATGTATTGTTGTTTAACAACACTATTTTAACAGGAAGCTTATATTTTGAAATTGTAACCAACTCTTCACAGTTCATTCGGAAGCTTCCGTCACCGGTTATTAAGACGGTCTTTTTATTAGGATTTCCAACTTGCGCTCCTATGGCTGCACCAATTCCGAATCCCATTGTTCCAAGACCGCCGGAAGTTATAAACTCATTGGATTTATTAAAATTCCAGTACTGACCGGTCCACATCTGATGCTGCCCTACATCAGTGGCAACAACAGTGTTTTTGTTATAATAATTGTTTATTTCTTTTAGTATGTTTTCAGGAACAAACTGCCCTTCAATGTCATATTTTTGCTTTTTGGACATTATTTCCTTGAGCCAGCTGCTTCTGTCGTTACTTTCTGTTTTCTCAAGCAGTTTCTCCAGTATTAATTTCATATCACCTATTAAAGGAATACTTTCATAGGTGTTTTTATCAACTTCTGTAGAATCAACATCTATATGAATTATTTTAGCTCCTGGTGCAAACTTGTCAGGGCTTCCTATTACCCTGTCGCTAAATCTTGCTCCCATTGCAATGAGCAAATCGCAATTTGTTACAGCCATGTTTGTTTCAGTTGAGCCATGCATTCCCACAAAACCAAGAGATAACTTATGGGTTCTTGGTATCGTTCCAAGCCCCATAAAGCTGTTGCATACAGGAATGTCAGCTTTTTCAGCAAATTTTAATAGCAGCTCATCATTTTTAGATATTCTGACGCCTCCGCCT
>JAQSYB010000003.1 GCA_029256365.1 Clostridia bacterium | reverse complement strand
AATAGCATAGAGGACTGCGATGCACAGCTGCAAAAGTTGAGGGATGCAGTGATGCATATGATAAACGAGTAGGGTCAACCTATGTGTTAACCCTCAAAAACCATCCTATTGTACAAAATACAATAATTTAATATAATTTATATGACAAGGATTTTATCCATGCAAGGAGGATACATAATTGGAAAAATTAATAATAACCGCATGTCTTACAGGGGCTGAGGTTACAAGGGATGTACAGCCAAGCTTGCCTATAACCCCAGAGGAAATCGCTGATGCTGCTTATGAGGCTTGGAAGGCAGGAGCATCAATCGCGCATATACACGCTAGAAAACCAGATGGCACACCGACTCAAGATATTGAGGTTTATAGAGAAATAAAGAAAAAGATAGAAGAAAGATGCGATATTATATTCCAGCCTTCTACTGGAGGTGCAGTATGGCACTCTAAGGAAGAAAGAATACAGCCTGTCTTTTTAAAGCCTGAGATGGCGTCCCTCAGTACAGGTACTTGCAACTTTGGCAATGATGTATTTATGAATTCTGAGGAATATATGGAGAGCTTTGCAAAGATCATGCAGGAAAATGGCGTGAAGCCCGAAGTAGAAATATTTGAAAAGGGCATGATTGACAATGCAATGAAGTTAGTAAAAAAAGGACTGCTCAAGCTGCCTATACATTTTGACTTTGTATTGGGTGTGCCGGGTGCTATGCCGGGGGAAGCGAGAGACCTGATGTATTTGGTTTCCAGCATACCGCAGGATTGTACCTGGACAGTGGCTGGTATCGGCAGATATGAATTGCCTCTTGCTGTAATGGCAATTGTAATGGGTGGACACGTTAGAGTGGGCTTTGAGGACAATATCTACTACTCCAAGGGTGTAGTTGCAGATTCTAATGCACAGCTGGTAGAGAGAATAGCAAGAATCTCTAGAGAGTGTGGCAGAGAGGTAGCCAACCCAGCAGAAGCAAGAAGAATACTAGGAATCATTTAAGGATATACAAAAGGCAGGTGAAAACCTGCCTTTATTTTTTATATATTTACACGGGTTGGTACTGTGACCAATGTCATCAACTGAATTCACTATTATTTGTCATCCTGAAGGAGGAACGACTGAAGGATCTTAAATACATTGCTAAGATTCTTCGCTTTGCTCAGGATGACAGATGATGGCAACTAAGTTCACGACTTTGCTCAAAGACCGGCCCCTACAGTGCGCGTTTGATTACTTTTACTTCGATATCCTGTTGTTCAACTTTTGCACTGATGTCATCGACTTTTTGCTCGACTACAGTTAATTTCTCATAGGTAAGCTTATATCCATCATATAAAGCACTTATGTCTTGTTTGATATCATTTTCGAAGCGGACAAATTGATTAGACAAATTGTCGATTCGCTTATCTGAAGTGTCAAATCTCTTGTCAACATCATCAAATCTCTTATTAACTTCCTTTTTGAAATCCTTGAACTCTCCATACATTTTAGACATCAAATCAAATAATTTATCATCGCTCATCCCTATCACCTCTTGGACATAGTATAGCATATGTAATTTTGGGTTGCACCTATTTTTTTACAGTTCCTAAGCTTTGCGGATGCTTCTGGGTCATAAAATGTATTATGATGCAGTAATTTGAAATAATAATTTGAACAAACTTTTGGATGATTTAAAAGGGTTTTTATTTAGAATGTAGAAATACTAATATATTACCATAGGGGATTGGATATCTAGGGGGGGATACAATGCTTTTTGATACGAATATGGGTGCCGCTGTCAGATGTACAAATTGCGGCAAAATGGTGTTAAAAGAGATATCTTTATTTAAGCTGTCAAGAAGCGGCGTGTATGAAGTGCATTGCGACTGTGAAAGAACGATTATGACAGTCAAAAGCAGTAACTGCAAGAGCTTCAGAATATATATTCCGTGTATTGTCTGTGAGAAGGATCATTTGTATATGTTTGATTCCAGACAAGCCTTGACTCAAAAATTCAAAATACTTTCCTGCCCAGCCAGCCAGATGGATATTGCATTTGTGGGCAATAAGCTGCTGGTAGAGGAAATGGCACAAAAGCATGAGAAGGACCTGCAAGAGCTTATAGAGGTATTGGAGATATAAGATTAGATTACAGTTATTGGAAATTAAATCGCAATCGCTAAATATTATATATAGATAATTTTGTAGCACGAGCTTCATTCTCGTGCTTTTCAAATTGCATACAGGTTGCATTATATTCGATATTCTGGTAATAATTCAATTAAGGGGTGATAAACATTTGAATGAACTAATGGAAAAGAGCATGAACGACTTAAGAGAAATGGCAAAGGCCATGGGTATAAAAAGCTATTATAAATTTAAAAAAGATGAATTGGTGCAGGAAATAATGAACACAATTCATAAGGCTAAGGTAGAACAGGGTATAATTAAGGAAGAAGCCCCACGGATCGAGGTCTTGGCCAAACAGCCGGTAGAAGTACCTAAGGTTGAGGCCATTGTACAGCAGCAGGAAAAAGTATCAGCTGTACCGGTTGCAAATACAGAAAAACCTTTAGAAAAGAAGCCCCTTAGTGATGCAGAGAAAAAGTTTTTAGAAAGTAAGGACGTTGAACAGGGTGGCAGAGCAGATGGGATTTTGGAAATTCTGCCTGATGGATTCGGCTTTCTGAGATCAGATAACTACCAATCCGGAGATAGAGATATTTACATATCCCCATCACAAATAAGAAGATTTAATTTGAGAACGGGAGACAAGGTTACAGGTATTACCAGAGCTCCCAAGGATGGAGAAAAATTTCAAGCACTTCTATATGTTCGGGGTGTCAATGGAGACGATCCTGAAACAGTAATCCGAAGACCTTATTTTGAGGATCTAACACCTATTTATCCAGATGAAATGCTAAAATTAGAAAATGAACCCAAGGATTTTTCGACGCGGTTGATTGATTTGCTTGCACCAATTGGTAAGGGTCAGAGAGGCATGATTGTTTCTCCGCCAAAAGCAGGTAAGACAATTTTATTGAAGAAAATTGCAAATAGCATCACTCAAAATTATCCTGAAATAGAACTTATTGTTTTACTAATAGATGAAAGACCTGAGGAAGTTACCGACATGAAGCGTTCAATTCATGGCGATGTAATATATTCAACCTTTGATGAAATGCCGGAAAATCACTGTAAGGTAGCAGAAATAGTGTTGGAAAGAGCCAAGCGATTGGTTGAGCAAAAGAAAGATGTTGTTATTTTAATGGACAGCATCACCAGACTTGCCAGAGCTTATAACCTTACTATTTCATCCACAGGTCGTACCTTGTCAGGCGGCTTGGATCCAGGAGCACTTTATAGACCCAAGAAGTTTTTTGGGGCTGCTCGTAACATCGAAGAGGGCGGCAGCTTGACGATATTGGCTACGGCCTTGGTAGATACAGGAAGCAGAATGGATGATGTAATATTTGAGGAATTCAAAGGTACCGGCAATATGGAGGTGCACTTGGATAGAAAGCTTTCTGAAAAGAGAATCTTCCCAGCGATAGATATGAACAGATCCGGAACAAGAAAAGAGGAGCTGCTTCTTTCAAATAAGGGCTATGAAGCCATATTGGCAATTCGTAAAGCCTTTAGCAGTGGTTCAAATGCAGAGGTCACTGAATATTTAATCAATAAACTTGTGGCGGCTAAAACAAATGAAGAGTTTATTGAGACTATGAGACAAAACAATTCTAGAGATTAGGTTTTAATAAAATAAAAAATTGCTTATTAAAAAAAAGTGTGCTATAATCTTATAAGTTGACGAACTATGCTCACAGCCAATGTGAATAAAGCATCCTTTTATTTATGAAAAGGTTTGCTGGCTTATCTATACATATGTTATTTAGAAAGAGGTGAATAAGATGAGAGAAGGAATTCATCCAAATTATGGCGAAGCTGTTGTAAAATGCGCTTGTGGAGAAGTAATCGAAACTGGTTCCGTTAAAAAGGAAATCAAAGTTGAAGTTTGCTCAAAGTGCCATCCTTTCTTTACTGGAAAGCAAAAGCTTCTAGATACAGGTGGACGTGTTGACAGATTCAAGAAGAGACTTGATTTAGCAAGTAAGAAGTAACAATAAAAATGAGGTTAAAGCCAATGGCTTTAGCCTCTATTTAGTTTAAAAAATAATTTTAAGATGTATGCAATATTTATTCTGCCATCCTGAAGGATCTTAAGATTCTTCACTGCGTTCAGAATGACAAGTAGGGGAGGACCCATGTGTCCTCCCGCGCGCTGTCATCCTGAAGGATATTATAACATTGACTAGATTCTTCACTACGTTCAGGATGACAAAGGACGGTAAATTAAGCTGATTATATTATTTTCATAAAACAAGGGGGAAAGGCTTATGAACTACGGGCCGAAGGATCATGGTTGGATCGAGGTAATTGTTGGTTCTATGTTTAGCGGAAAAAGTGAGGAGCTTATCAGAAGAGTCAACAGAGCGAGAATTGCAAAGCAAAAGGTGCAGGTTTTTAAGCACTGCATAGATGACAGATATGCAATTGACCACGTTGTATCCCATAATGGAACGAAGACAGAAGCAATCAAAATTACAAAAGCAAGTGACATTCTGAAGTATTTGGATGAGGATGCCTTTGTAATCACAATTGATGAGGTGCAGTTTTTTGACGAAGAAATCGTTGATGTATGTGTTAAGCTGGCAGATCAAGGCAAAAGAGTAATTGCAGCGGGATTAGATCAAGATTTCAGAGGAGAACCCTTTGGACCTACACCGGCATTGATGGCCGTTGCTGAATTTGTGGACAAGATGCAGGCGATCTGCATGACCTGCGGCAATCCTGCCACTCGCACCCAAAGAATGATAAATGGCAAACCAGCATGTTACCATGATCCTGTAATTTTGGTAGGTGCTACAGAGAGCTATGAAGCTCGCTGCCGCAAATGTCATGAAGTTCCAGGCAAGCCATAATACATAAGAGACCCTTCTGCAGAGCAGAAGGGTCTTTCGTTTATCTAGGTGATTGTTTTTAAGTAAAGACTTTTGGATTTGATGTAATTGATTGTTTCAGGCTTGTCAGAATGAAGCTGAAAGGCTGCATTGTTCATCTCTGTCAAACGTGCTAGATCCACAATTTTATTTATGATACCATCCTCTACATGTTCAATTTGCTTTAAATGAAGCTTGATAGTGATGGGATTTATGTACAGAAATCCTTGCACAATCATTTCCAGAGAACCAAAATTCTCAGGCTTTATGCTGTTGAAAACAGTGATATGCAGCTCTTGGTTGCTGTTTTCTATGGTAAATGGCAAGGCTGCCTTTGGCATATCTATTACCGGAGTATCTTCTAATTTATCAAGAGTTTTGTCGATATCGTTTATGGCTAAATCGATATCGGATATGGCATTTTCTAATTTGTTGGATATACTTGCGGAGTGTGATTTTGCATTGTCACTAAAGATCAGCACTTCCTCTACAATGTTCATCACCTTATCAGAGGTAAAGGGCTTGATGATATAATGCCTTGCTCCGCATTGTATAGCAGTCAACACCATTTGCTTTTGATCTAAGGCGCTTACCATTATAATGTTTGCATCAGGAAACTCCTTAAGTATTTTTGTGACTGCACCAATGCCATCTAGAATAGGCATGGTAATATCCATGGTAACCAAGTCGGGCAAATGCTTCTTGTATTCGTTGAAGGCTGATTCGCCGTTTGTGGCTTCTGCCACGATGGTGTGCCCTGCATTTGTTAAAATGGTAGACAGATTATTTCTTGATATGGATGAATCGTCTACAATTAGTATTTTTGCCATAGAAACCTCCTATCTATAGGCATCCTCTGAACAAATTTCATGAGTTGTTTGTATTAAATAATATTTTATCATATTGTTATGATATTTTACACATCTTACTTTGAGAAGAAACTGGTATAAGTTTATGATAATATGCATTCTGAATCCTTGAAATATATTAATAGTAAGGATATACTAATATATACATGAATAAATCCAGCGAAAGCTTGGATTTAAATTACAAATTGGAAGGTAGAAATATGAATTTTTTAAATACACAAAGCAAAATAAAACCAAAAGCTGTTGGCGGGCAAGCTGTTATTGAAGGTGTTATGATGAAGGGTGCTGACAGCATAGCCATAGCAGTTAGAAAGCCTGATGGTGAAATAGCACTAAAAAAACAGGAGCTCAAAAGCAACAGAAAAACAATTTCTAAAATACCTGTAGTAAGAGGGGTTTTTGCCTTTTTTGACTCTATGGTATTAGGGGTGCAGTCCCTTATGTATTCTGCAGAGTTTTATGAAGAGGAAGATCCAAAGGCGAAGGACAAAAAGCCCAATGCCCTTGATCGGTTTATGGAAGCGAATTTCATTTGGATTTCAGTAACCCTGTCTATTGCTTTTTCAGTGTTGATGTTTATATTGCTGCCAACGGTAGTTGTGAATCTATTCGAAGGCTTTACATCAAATACAATCACTTTAAACCTATTAGAAGGACTTGTGCGTATTGGTATTTTTGTAGCATATATCACAGCTATTTCAGGCATGAAAGATATCAAGAGGGTCTTTGAATATCATGGAGCAGAACATAAAACGATTTTCTGCTATGAGCATGGAGAAGAGCTTACTGTTGAAAATGTAAAGAAACATGGAAGATTGCATCCTAGGTGTGGTACCAGTTTCCTATTTATAGTTATGATTGTAAGTATCCTTTTGTTTTCTATGTTTGAGTGGTCTGGTCTTTTCTATCGAATCGTGGTAAGACTTGCACTGCTGCCCATTGTAGCGGGAATATCCTATGAATTTATAAAGTGGGCTGGCAAAAGTGAAAGCAGCTTTGCCTGCATTATGTCAAAGCCTGGCATGTGGCTGCAAAAGATTACCACCAGAGAGCCTGATGACAGCCAGATTGAGGTGGCGATTGAAGCCTTGAAGAATGTATTGGTAGCAGATCCGGAGGCTGACAATTGGTAGGGATTACGATAAAAGCTGCATTACAATCTGGGGCAAGAATGCTGATGAATTGTAATTCTCCCAGTGCAATATTGGATGCAGAGCTTCTTTTGCTGCATGGATACGGGTTGCATGGGTTGTCTATGAATAAAATTAAGTTAATTACAAATTGTAATGATATCATTTCAGAAGATATATACCAGACCTTTATGGCGCTTGTAGAGCAGCGGTGTCAAGGCAAGCCTGTTCAATATATAATAGGGGTACAGGAATTTATGGGCTTAGAGCTTGAGGTAAGCGATAAGGTGCTGATACCCAGAGGTGACACAGAAATTATTGTTGAGAAGCTATTGGAATTGGCAGATAAAGAGAATTCTCTAAGTATAATAGACATGTGCACAGGCACTGGTGCTATTGCGGTGAGTCTTGGGCACTATTTGCCGAGAGCGGCAATCACTGCAGTGGATATTTCTGATGAAGCATTGGAATGCTGCAGCAGGAATATTTTTAAGCATGGTTTGCAAAATAGAGTAAAGGCTGTCAAGAGCAATTTGTTTCAGGACTTGACAAGCAAAGGGTTTACAAATAATATAGATATGGTTGTTTCAAATCCTCCATATATTCCAACAGATGATATATCTGAGCTGTCAAGTAATGTGAAGGACTTTGAGCCGATGTTGGCTCTTGACGGTGGAAGAGATGGTTTGGATTTTTATAGAATTATTACTCGTGATGCAGCCTGTGTGATCAAAAGTGGCGGTATCCTTGCATTTGAAATAGGATATAATCAAGGACAGGATGTTATGAGTATCATAAAGGAGAGCGGAAGCTATTATGATTTAGAGTGCTATAAGGATTTGTCTGGATTGGATAGATGCATCATTGCATATAAAAAATAGAAAAACAATAAACAGGGAGTGATTTTATGTTAGATAAGCTGCAGGCTTTGGAAGATAAATATGAAGATTTGAGTCACAAAATAAGTGACCCTGAAATAATAAATGATCAAGGACAATGGCAAAAGCTCATAAAGGAACATGCAAGCCTTGAGATAATAGTGGTTGAATTTCGAGAGTATAAGACTGTAATTCAGGGAATTGAAGATTCCAAGGCAATGCTGAACGACGACATTGACAGGGAATTTGAGGATATGATTAAGCTGGAGCTGTCAGAGCTTCAGGATAAAAAAGAAGCCTTGGAGCAAGAGCTGAAGCTGCTGCTGCTGCCTAAGGATCCCAATGATGATAAGAGTGTTATCGTTGAAATAAGAGGAGCAGCAGGGGGCGAGGAAGCAGCATTGTTTGCAGGAAGCTTGTTCCGAATGTACACAAGGTATGCAGAAAGACAAGGCTGGAAGATTGACATATTAAGCTCCAATGCTACTGATATAGGCGGATACAAGGAAGTAATATTTGAAATCGATGGAAGAGGTGCCTACAGCAAGCTGAAGTATGAAAGCGGTGCCCATAGAGTGCAGCGTGTGCCTGATACAGAGGCAAGTGGAAGAATTCATACATCAACTGCTACTGTAGCGGTGCTTCCAGAGGCTGAAGACGTGGAAGTTGATATCAATGCAAATGATTTGAGAATAGACGTATTTCGCTCCGGCGGACACGGTGGGCAAAGCGTTAACACCACAGATTCAGCGGTTCGTATCACTCATTTACCTTCTGGCTTAGTGGTATCCTGTCAGGATGAAAAATCCCAGCTAAAGAATAAGGAAAAAGCACTTAAGGTTCTTAAATCCCGATTGCTAGAAGCGGAGACAGCAAAACACAACGCTGCAATAGCTAGTGATCGTAAGAGCCAAGTAGGCACAGGGGATAGAAGTGAAAGAATCAGAACCTATAACTTCCCGCAGGGAAGAGTAACGGACCATAGAATAGGTCTGACATTGTATCAATTAGATGCCTTTATGGATGGGGACATTATAGAAATGATTGATGCATTGAATACCAGTGCACAGGCAGAAAAGCTGACCAACGAGGGATTGGCGTAAAATAAGTATTTGAAGGATAACAGCATAGGCTGTTATCCTTTTTTATTTAAAATGCTACAATTTTCAATACATCATTTTTAAGACTATAATTAGGATGTCATCCTGAAGGAGGAACGACTGAAGGATCTTTAGTATATTGCTAAGATCCTTCGCTTTGCTCAGGATGACAACTGATGGCAAATTAAGCTGATGACTTTGGCTGCCCACAGCATCCCTCACTACCTCCACAAAAACTTCTATAAATGCTTCCGCTGAATATATTAATAAGGAACCAAATTCATAAGCGGCATTTATGGAGGTATGGATGTGAGTAGACTTTTGGCAGTTACAATAATTGGTTTTTTATGCGGGATGATCGGAACAGGACTAGGTGGTTTTCTTACAATATTATTAAAAAATCCTACCAAAAGGTTTATGGCAGTGCTCTTAGGGTTTACCAGCGGCATTATGCTTTCCGTTGTTTGCTTTGACCTTTTGCCAGAGGCATTCAAGATGGGCAGTGTATGGCTGAGCTTTGTGGGCATGTGCATAGGGGTTGGAGTGGTATTGCTGATAGATGAATTTATACCTAGTGAACTATCCTTAACAAAAAATGCAAGACACAAAAGCGTCGCGGAATATGGCTTTATAAAAAGCGGCATATTGCTGGGAATAGGAATTGCTATACATAATTTTCCGGAGGGTCTGGCGGTGGGGTCAGGTTTTGCAGCAAATAATACATTAGGCTTAGGTCTTGCAATCGTAATTGCACTGCATGATATGCCAGAGGGAGTGGCAATGGCGGCACCTCTTAAAATGGGCGGAATAAATAAGTTGAGAATACTTATCTATACGGTCCTTGCAGGAATTCCTATGGGTGTTGGCGCTTTTTTTGGCGAGCTGATAGGTGCAATTTCACCTATTTTTATCTGCTTATGTTTAAGCTTTGCAGCAGGCTCAATGCTTTTCATTACATGTGGAGAGCTGATACCCAAGTCTCAAAGTGTTTATAAAGGAAGAATATCAACCGTTGGAATGATTTTAGGAATTATGAGCGGAATTTTCATATCCACAACATTTTAAACAAAGGGACAAATCATTTTTAAAATAAGACAAATTAAAGACAGTCAGCATATAGTGCATTGTAGCTATTGCTGACTGTTTTTATGTGTGGTATTATTAATTTGGCTAAAAACGCCCATTCATCTGGATACTTGGTTTAAAATGATACAAAATGCAAAATCTATGTAGTGTTTATTATAGTATTTCTGGAGGTTACCCTTGAAAACTAAAATTTTTGATTTAAATGAAAACAATATAGATTTTCAAGCCATAAAAGAGGCGGCCGAGGTGATTAGAAACAATGGTACGGTGGTTTTTCCAACTGAAACCGTTTATGGCTTAGGTGCCAATGCACTATCTCAGGAAGCGGCAAAGGCTATATATGCTGCAAAGGGAAGACCCACTGACAATCCATTGATTGTACATATTAGCAATATAGATATGCTGCTTTACGTAATTGGTGAGTCCTTATCTGAGAAAGCCAAAAAGCTTATGGATAAATTTTGGCCAGGTCCTTTGACATTGATTTTTAAAAAGTCTTCAGCTGTTCCAGAAGATGTAACTGCGGGCTTAGATACAGTAGCGGTTAGGATGCCTGACAATGAAATAGCCCTTGAGCTTATCAGGCAAAGTGGTTTGCCTATAGCAGCTCCTAGTGCAAACATTTCAGGTAAACCCAGTCCCACTAAGGCAGAGCATGTAATAGGAGACTTAAAGGGTAAAGTGGATGTGATACTTGGCGGCAGCAACAGCAGGGTAGGTTTGGAGTCCACAGTACTGGATTTGACTGGAGAAGTGCCCACAATACTAAGACCGGGAGGAGTTACTCTTGAAGAGCTCCAAACGGTAATAGGAGAGGTGCGGATTGACAAAGGGCTTGTCAGCAATGAGGCTGCTCCAAAGGCTCCAGGAATGAAATATACCCATTATGCACCAGATGCGGCTATGACAATTTTGAAGGGTGAACTTCCAATGGTAGTCCAAGCAATTCAACACTTGGCTGATGAGCAGACCAAACTTGGCAAGCTGGTGGGAATATTGGCAACAGAAGAGACCAAGCATAGCTACCATGCAGGTGTGGTAATCTCCATGGGCAGCAGAAGCAACTTATACATGGCGGCAGCGGCAATATTTGATGCCTTAAGACAGTTTGACAAACAAAAAGTGGATGTGATTTATGCGGAAGCTTTAAGTGAGGAAAACATAGGGATGGCAGTAATGAACAGGCTCAAAAAGGCTGCGGGCTTTCATATCATTGAGATAAGCAGCTAATGAGGTGTAGTATGAAAAACATATTATTTGTTTGTACCGGCAATACTTGTAGAAGTAGTATGGCAGAAGCCTTGCTAAGACATGAAGCATCTGAGAATCCAAGGCTTAATCTTGTGATTAAATCTGCGGGTACAGCAGCTTTTGGAAGTCAAAGAGCTTCTCAAAATGCAATCCTGGCATTGCAGGAGTTGGGGATTGATTTGAAAACCCATCGTGCCCAAGCAGTAACAGCTGAGCTGATAGATCAGGCAGATTTGGTGCTGGCTATGACCAATTCTCATAAGCAGCAGCTCCTAGCATTTAGGCCGGAAGCATCACACAAGATTTTTACATTGGCAGAGTTTTCCTCGGGGGACAACAATCAAAATATAGCCGATCCCTTTGGAGGAAATCTGACGGAGTATATTGAATGTAGAGATGAGATATTTTTTCATATGAAGAAACTTTTAACTATTATTGATAGTCAAATAGGAGATGATTAAAATGAAAATTGCAATAGGAAGCGACCACGGTGGATTTGTACTAAAGGCAGAGATTCTTAAGCATATACAGTCAAAAGGCTATGAGATAAAGGATTTCGGCTGCTACTCTGTTGAATCAATTGATTACCCAGATGTAGCCCATGAAGTAGCAGGTGCTGTTATAAAGGGTGAATATGACAAGGGCATTCTAATTTGCGGCACAGGAATTGGAATATCCATTGCTGCAAATAAAATACCAGGCATAAGAGCTGCCCTATGCGGAGATTGCTTCTCAGCTAAGGCATCGAGAGAGCATAATGACTCGAATATATTGGCACTTGGAGAGCGTGTAACTGGAGTGGGATTGGCCAAAATGATTACAGATATTTGGCTTGCCACAGAATTTGAAGGTGGAAGACACACTGGCAGAGTAAATAAAATTTCAGATATTGAATGCAAATACAATAAATAATAAGGGGAGGCAAACAAATGCAAAAATATAACAATGTAACCGTTATGGATCATCCAATGATACAGCATAAGCTAACAATTTTGAGGAATAAAGAAACTGGTGTAAAGGAATTCAGAGAGCTAGTTGAAGAGCTTTCTATGCTGATGGGCTATGAAGTTACCAGAAATCTTACAGTAGAAGAAGTAGAAATTGAAACGCCTGTATGTATGACAAAATCAAAAGTGATCGCTGGCAAAAAGCTAGGTATCATACCGATACTTAGAGCTGGCTTGGGTATGGTAGATGGTATGCTAAAGCTTATCCCTGCTGCAAAGGTGGGTCATATAGGTCTATATAGAGATCCTGAAACTTTACAGCCTGTTGAATATTACTGCAAGCTTCCTAGTGATGTAGCAGAAAGAGACCTGATTGTTCTGGATCCAATGCTTGCAACAGGTGGTTCTGCAGTTGCAGCGATTAATTTCTTGAAGGATAGAGGAGCCAAGAGCATAAAGCTGGTTAATCTGATTGCAGCTCCAGAAGGAGTAAAGGCAGTTGCAGAAGCGCATCCAGATGTTGAAATATACGTAGCAGCTGTAGATGAAAAGCTAAATGATCATGGATATATCGTTCCTGGTTTGGGCGATGCTGGAGATAGATTGTTTGGAACAAAATAAGGCTAAGGCTTAATAAGCTTGGAGGTGTTTTTGTGAGACCTACATGGGATGAATATTTTATGAATATTGCCGACATGGTCAAAACAAGGTCTACCTGTATGAGGCGGCAAGTCGGTGCCGTAATCGTAAGAGAAAAGCGTATCCTTACGACAGGCTATAATGGCACACCGGCAGGCTTGAAACACTGTGGCGAGGTTGGATGCTTGAGGGATGAGCTAAAAGTTCCCTCAGGCGAAAGACACGAACTATGCAGGGGAACCCATGCTGAGCAGAATGCAATTATTCAAGCAGCAGTTTTTGGCGTGTCTATACAAAATGGGACGATTTATACAACGGTTTCTCCATGCATTTTGTGTACAAAAATGATTATTAATTCCGGAATTACTAGAATCGTAACAAGAGAAGCTTATAATGATGCTTTGGCATTAAAAATGCTAGAGGAATCAGGCATCGAATATGTAAGGCTCCGTGTTTAAAAAAGAAGATTTCAGAGAATAATCTTCTAATAAGAACAATAGCACCATGTGTTATTGAAATATTAGGTTATAATGATTGCACCGACTGAAAATCAATGATTATCTGGTTTGACAAGGAAAATTGACTCATATAAAATTGTAATTGTGATAATATAAGTGTATAGTACAAGTTTTTATAATTGAGCGTATATAAATTAACAATCTTAACATAACTTGGGAGTGGTAAAATGGAAAAAATATATATAGCATTCTTGATTGCTGTGTCTGTTGCGTATTTGTCAACACCATTTGTAATCAAACTGGCAAACAGAGTGGGTGCTATAGATGTCCCAAAAGATAGTAGACGGGTACATACAGTTCCAATACCTAGGCTTGGTGGAATCGCAATATTCATCGGCTTTATGGTAGCGGTCTTGACAACCGTAAAGATGGACACCAGATTGATCAGTGTACTGGCAGGTGCAGTAATTATTGTAACCATGGGTTATTTTGACGATATAAAGCCTCTATCAGCAAAGGTAAAGCTTTTGGTACAGATTGTTGCTGCAGTGTTTGTTATGTATGGTGGAGTATTGGTTGTCCGTGTTACAAACCCAATGCACTTGATATTTGGAGATGCAAGACAATCTATTGAATTGGGAATGTGGGCATATCCATTGACTATGGTATGGATAGTTGGGGTAACCAATGCCATAAACCTGATAGATGGTTTGGATGGATTGGCAGCTGGAATATCAACGATATCAGCATTGACCTTGGCAGCGGTAGCCTCATTTACTGGTGATCTCTATATCGTTACACTAGCAGCGATTCTTGCAGGGTCTACCATAGGATTTTTGCCATATAACTTCAATCCAGCAAAGATATTTATGGGTGATACCGGCTCCTTATTATTGGGCTATATGCTGGCTGTAATATCTATTATGGGGGTTCTGAAAAGTGCTGCGGCGCTTTCCATACTGATTCCCATATTTGCAATTGGACTTCCCATTTTTGATACATTAATGGCCATAATAAGAAGAGGACTTAGTGGAAAATCCTTTATGGAAGCAGACAAAGGCCATTTGCATCATAAGCTTTTGGATATCGGGTTATCCCAGAAGCAGGCTGTGCTGACATTGTACAGCATCAGTGCTGTACTTGGCTTTGGTGCAGTAGTATTGGTGGAAGCGACTTTGAAGGTAGCGATTGTTTTGGTAATTGCGGTTTTTTTCTTAGCCTCTATGGGCGTAAGATACTTGGGACACACAGAGCCAAAAACAAGTGATAGTAATATAGAGGTGTAGGTTAAAATAGGGTGAGAGCTAGTATCTCACCCTTCATTTCGTATAGAGAAAGGAAGAGGAAAATGATAAAAGTATTGTCTATATTTGGGACGAGACCTGAAGCAATAAAGATGGCACCTTTGATAAAAGCACTTGAGAAGCATGAAGCCTTTGAATCAAAGGTATGCGTAACAGCACAGCATAGGGAAATGCTGGATCAAGTGCTTAAGATCTTTGATATTGTGCCGGATTTTGATTTGGATATTATGAAAAATAGGCAGACACTTACAGATATCACAACCAACGCATTGATCGGATTAGAAAAGGTAATCAAAGAGTACCAGCCTGATATTGTGCTGGTTCATGGAGATACGACCACTACCTTTGTTGGTTCCTTAGCAGCCTTTTATAACAAGGTGAAGGTTGGGCATGTAGAGGCAGGTCTTAGAACCTTTCATAAGTATTCTCCGTTTCCTGAGGAATTGAACAGAAAGCTTACAGGGGTTATTGCAGATTTGCACTTTGCTCCTACAGATAACTCGAAAGCAAATTTGCTGAGAGAAGGAATGGACCAAGAAGGTATTTTTATTACAGGGAATACTGCGATAGATGCACTTAAGACAACGGTTAACAAAGGCTTTAAGTATACCTCTCCTGAATTGCAGCAGTTGGATTATCAAAATAAGAGAATTATACTTGTAACAGCGCATAGAAGAGAAAATCTAGGGGAACCGTTGCAAAACATCTGCAATGCGTTAAAGCATGTTGCGGAGAAGTATGAGGATGTTGAAATCGTATATGCAGTCCACAAAAATCCTGCAGTACAAGAAACAGCCCGTGAGATTTTGGGAAGCTGTGATAGGGTGCATCTCTTGGATCCTTTGGATGCAGAAGAAATGCACAATGTAATGGATAGAAGCTATCTGATATTGACTGATTCCGGTGGATTGCAAGAGGAAGCGCCTTCTTTGGGCAAGCCTGTGCTGGTGCTTAGAAATGAAACGGAGAGACCGGAGGCCATTGAATTTGGCACTTTAAAGCTGGCAGGGACGGACAAAACCAACATAATCAATCTGACAGAAGAGCTGCTAGAGGACAAGGAACAATACAACAAGATGGCAAACGCCGTAAATCCATATGGAGATGGTTTCGCTTCTCAAAGGATATTAGAGGCGATGTTGTATCACTTTGGCAAAAGAGAAACAAGACCAGAAGACTTCAAAGCGGAAGCAAAATAAGTACAGTCAGATTGTGGATATATAGAAGCAGATGTACTATAATATATCTGTAAACTTTACTACTAGTAAATTTTAGCTTTATACTATGGGGGTGTAAGTGTGAATAAAATAAAGACAATTGACCAGGCTTTGGATTCTATTAAAGACGGAATGACCATTGCTGTTGGTGGATTTTTGGGAGTAGGCTCACCTGAAAAATTGATTGATGCTGTTATTGCAAAAGGAATAAAGAATATAACCCTTATCTGCAATGATACAGCCTTCCCTGATAAGGGTGTAGGCAAGTGGGTAGTAAACAAGAATGTAAGCAAAGCGATTATATCACATATAGGTACCAATCCAGAGTCAGGAAGACAGATGAATGCTGGAGAATTAGAGGTGGAGCTTGTGCCACAAGGAACTCTTGCAGAAAGAGTAAGAGCTGCAGGGGCAGGTCTAGGCGGAGTGCTTACACCAACAGGTATCGGAACAATTGTAGAACAGGGCAAGCAAAAGCTGAACGTAGGAGGCAAGGATTACTTGCTAGAGCTTCCTCTAAAGGCTGACGTAGCGCTGATAAAGGGTTGTATCGTTGACAAAAAGGGAAATGTTTATTACAACAAGTCAACAAGAAACTTCAATACCTTGATGGCTACTGCTGCAGATTTGGTTATCGTTGAAGCCGAAAAGGTTGTGGAAGTAGGGGAAATCGATCCCTCGGATGTTATGACACCATCAATATTTGTCGATGTAATTGTAGAGTAGCCAGGCTGTTCTATAGAAATTGATATGAAGGAGTGAGCTTTGTGATTCAAGATAAGGATAGAAAGCGTGAAGTGATTGTCAAAAGAGTAGCCAAAGAGCTTAAGGACGGGGATTTGGTTAATTTAGGAATAGGATTGCCTACCCAGGTAGTTAACTATATACCAGAGGGAGTAGACGTACTACTTCATTCTGAAAATGGCTTCGTTGGCCTTGGACCAACTCCAAAGCCTGAAGATGAGGACAGAAAGGTAGTAAATGCAGGGGCACAGCCAGCATCTCATGTAAAAGGAGCAGCGTATTTTGACAGTGCCATGTCCTTTACAATTATTAGAGGCGGTCACTTGGATATTACAGTTCTAGGTGCGCTGCAAGTAGACCAGAAAGGCAATCTTGCAAATTGGATGATACCAGGAAAAATGGTGCCAGGTATGGGCGGCGCTATGGATCTTGTAGTTGGAGCAAAAAAGGTAATCGTAGCCATGGAGCATACTGCAAAGGGTGATGCAAAGATACTCAAGCAGTGCAATCTTCCGCTGACAGCAGCAGGTGAGGTTGATATGATTGTCACAGAAATGGGCGTTATGATGGTTACGCCACAAGGCTTGATGCTGACTGAAATAGCACCAGAAACAACCGTCGAGGAAATTGTCAGTATGACAGAAGCAGAGCTGATCATTGCAGAAGATCTAAAGGTAATGGACGTTTAACAGGAATACAAGAGCGGAATGATATCCGCTCTTTTTTTTATTTTATTAGGTAGTATAACTATGGACACTGGTTTTTGTAGATACATATTCTATATAGTAGAAACATTTTGAAAGGTCATTCATCATGCCTCCTTCTAATAAATTATTGTATAAAAAAAAATACCGCGGCAATAATTTAAAGTAACTATATGTTATGAATTTGTATAGTAAGGAGGGGTAGTATGAGAAATAGATATATGGCTATGTTATTTATTGTTTTTATAGTATGCATCGCACTTATTGCAAGCAGCAGATATGGCATTGGGAGAAAGCAGGCCTCCATTGAGGATTCACTGATAAAGAGTATAGAAAGTACAGAAGCTCAAGTTTTGGAGAGTACCCTTAGTTCATGGTCAAGAATCAACAATAGCTTTATGACGGAAGAGCAATTAACAGCAGAAATGAATTTGCTATTGGGAATTATTAAGCCTGATAAACAAACTGTTCATATAGTAGAAGAAGTAAATGATAGTATAAACAAGCAAACCTTAAATGCAAGCATGGATAACAAACATTATAATTTATCTGTTGAGTCAATCAAAACAGAAAAGGGCTGGGAAAGCTATGTGATAATTGACGTATCCATTGATAACAATAGCTTGGAACTGGTTTCAGAACGACAGAAGCTGGAACAATATTTTGAATTAAAAAGCATTCATCCGAAAATTAGCAGCTGTGTCATAGGCGTATATGATGGAAGACTTACAGAAGCTGACATGCGTAGTAAAATAGCAGATGCGATGACTTCTGTCAAAGCAAAGGAGGTAGAAGGACTCCAAAACAATGAAATACAAAGTATTTCTGCTTTTAGCGGCAACATAAACAATTTCGTTTTGTCCAATAATAAGAAGGTGAACATGCAAATTGCTATGCGATATAGTACCTATGATGACAAGACTTATATTTGGATTGGATCACCTTTAATACATGTAGAATATTAATGAATGGAAATTTTTATTTTGGATAGAAATACTGATAGGGCTTTATATTTTTATTATTTATAATTGGATTTTTATGGGCAATGTCATAACAGGAGGAACAAAATTGTCGACTTTAATTGTAGAAAGTCCTTGCCAACTGCAAGGCACTGTAAACATCAGTTGTGCCAAGAATGCAATCCTTCCTATTATCGCAGCGTCATTATTGACAGAGGATAGGTGTATCTTGGAGGATATGGCGGCCTTAGAAGACGTAAAGGTAATGGTCGAAGTAGTAAACTCTTTAGGCGCTGAGATTAATCTGAGGAATGATAATACATTAGAGATTTGTGCAAATAGTCTAAGCAGCATTGAAACATCCTATGAGCTTATAAGAAAAATGCGTGCTTCATTTTTAATTATGGGCCCTATGCTTGCTAAATTAGGCAAAATTCGAATATCACTTCCAGGTGGCTGTGCAATAGGCTCAAGGCCTATCGATTTGCATCTTAAAGGCTTTTCGGCTATGGGAGCCAATATTACCCTAGGACATGGCTATATTGAAGCATATGCCGACAAGCTAAAAGGTGATAGTATTTATCTGGATTTCCCCAGTGTAGGAGCAACGGAAAACATCATGATGGCTGCTTGTCTGGCGGAGGGGTTAACTACGATTGAGAATGCAGCAGAAGAGCCGGAGATAGTAGATTTATCGAATTTCTTAAGCAAAATGGGAGCGAAAATTAAGGGGGCAGGCACGGATACCATAAGGATTGAAGGTGTAAAATATCTTAAGGGTACTACGCATACTGCAATTCCAGATAGAATAGAAGCGGGCACTTTTATGATGGCAGCGGCTGCTACAAGAGGAGATGTTCTTGTGGATGGAGTAGTCCCAGAACATGTAAAGCCAATTACAGCAAAGCTCAAGGAAATGGGAGCAGAGGTCTATGAATTTGAAAAATCTATTCGGGTAAAGGCAACAGATCGCCTGAAGTCAGTAGACATAAAGACTTTGCCCTATCCCGGTTTTCCTACTGATATGCAATCCCCCATGATGAGTGCTATGTGCGTATCAAAAGGTACGAGTGTAGTTACAGAGACGGTTTTTGAAAATCGATTTATGCATATAAATGAATTAAAGCTAATGGGTGCCAAAATAAAGGTTGATGGCAGAAGTGCTATTATTGAAGGGGTGGAAAGATTGAGCGGCGCCAAGGTAAAAGCTACAGATTTGAGAGCTGGAGCAGCTCTTATCATTTCTGCGCTCTGTGCAGAAGGGCCCACGGAGATTTCAGAGGTTTATCATATAGATAGAGGCTATATCAATATTGAGGATAAAATGCGCAAGCTTGGAGCGAGTATCATTCGACTGGACTAATTATAAACAAATAAGTAAAACGATCAATAAAA
>JAQSYB010000198.1 GCA_029256365.1 Clostridia bacterium | reverse complement strand
TTTCGGGCGGACACATGGGGCTGCACATTGCAAAAAATAAAAAGGGTCGACACTTGGGTCGACCCCTACAATCTTATATTCTTCTGTCTGAATTTACATCTGTTTCAATCAGTATATCAAAGTTGTCCAAGGATTTGCCTGTACCAATTGCTACACAGGACACTGCCTCATCTGCTATATATACTGGAATATTTGTTCTTTTGGAAATCAGCTTGTCTAAGCCATAAAGCAAGGAGCCGCCGCCTGTCATAACGATACCTCTGTCACTTATATCAGCAGATAGTTCTGGAGGTGTTCTTTCTAATACAGAATGTACTGCATCAGCTATAGCAGATACAGGCTCTGCCAATGCCTCAAGCATTTCCTCCGAGCTAATTTCTATTGTTTTAGGAAGTCCTGAAATTAGGTTTCTTCCTCTTACATCCAATTTCACCTGTTCATCTCTTGGGAAAGCAGTTCCAATGTTGATCTTTAGCTCTTCAGCTGTTCTCTCACCAATCATAACATTGTGTTTTTTTCTCATATATCGAACAATTGCTTCATCAAACTTGTCGCCAGCAACTTTTATAGAAGTAGATACAACAATACCTCCAAGAGAAATTACCGCAATATCCGAAGTACCTCCGCCAATGTCTATTACCATATTGCCGCTGGCTTTGGTAATATCTAGGCCTGCTCCAATGGCAGCAGCTATTGGCTCTTCGATTAATTGAGTGTTTCTCGCCCCTGCGTTGTTGGCCGCATCCTTAACTGCTCTTTTTTCAACCTCTGTACATCCGCTAGGCACACATACAATCATTCTTGGCTTAAATAGCCTTCTTCTGCCTACAGCCTTATCTATGAAATATCTTAGCATCTTTTCTGTAACTTCATAGTCAGAGATAACGCCCTCTCTCAAAGGTCTTATTGCAACTATGTTACCAGGAGTTCTGCCAAGCATCAATCTTGCTTCTTCTCCCACAGCTAAAATCTTGTTTGTATTTCTGTCTATTGCTACCACCGAAGGTTCTTGAAGTACAATACCTTTGCCCTTTATATACACCAAAACACTAGCAGTACCCAAGTCAATACCTATATCTTGTCCACCAAAACCGAACATAAAACAACCTCCATTAATATAGTCTGTTGTGCTCTATATATTTTAAAAAATCTAATTATACATAGTTAGTCTGTTCTTCATTCTACAAAAATATTGAAATTCCTTCTTTTTTCTAATAAAACTTACATATTTCAATATTTCAAGCTAAGATTGTATTCATTTTATGGCTTAGCTGCCATATTATAAATGATTACAAAAAATATATTAGCCGGTGCTTTTATAAGAAGACCGGCCCTTTAGGAAACTTATGTATTTTATAACGAGGTATAAAGATATTTACAAAATTGATAGGCTATAAATATCTGTATCGCTCCTTCATCAAGGTCGATATCCTTCCCTCGTTGAAACGGTGTGTTGTAATTGCTTATGCAATTACTGACCTCGTTATAAGCTTACAGTTTGGTATTTAATCTTTGTTGCTCTTCCGCCTCTGATGTGCCTCTCTGCCTTATTCTGGTCCATAATTTCCTTTACTTGCATAGCAACGCTTGGATTAATTCTAGGTAGTCTTTCGGTAACATCCTTGTGTACCGTGGACTTGGATACTCCGAATATTCTTGCTGCATCTCTCACTGTAGTTTTGCTGCTTATGATATATTTAGCTATTTCCAACGCTCTTTCTTCAATATAATCCTTCAATTACTACAACCCCCTTATTGGTGTCTTTTTACATTAATATGCAAATTTTTATTCAGTTAGAACATAAACCCTTTGGATTTGTTATGTTGATTTTATTTGACAGCAAATATTACTTGAGTGTCTTGGGTAAATAATTCTTTGGATTTATATTTTGATTATCCCTGACAAGCTCAAAGTGCAGATGTGGCTCCTCTGCAATCTCACACAGAGCTGTTTTGCCCACTCCGCTAATAACATCGCCCTTTTTCACTTTTTGTCCTTTACTGATTAAGTCTAAAGTTGAGAGATTACTATATCTTGTTTGTACTCCATCTCCATGATCTAGAACGATGGTAAGTCCCCACTGTGCATCATTTGTTGTTTCTGATACAACGCCGTCTAATGCCGCCCTTACTGGGCTGCCTTCCTCTGCCTTCAGATCTAATCCAGGATGTGTTACCCAGCTATCTATTGTCTTAGAATATGTCAGCTCTGTATCAGAAAAGGTAATTGCTATATTTCCAAACACCGGGAGTATCATCGTATCTATGTCAACGGGTTCTATCTTAATTGCAGCTATATTTTTTTCATCGGTCTTCTTTGCCGTTGGGCCATTTGTTACCACAGGCGGTTCTTTTTTCTTGGTATCTGCATTTGTATTCGCCACTTCTTGTATGGGCTCTATGCTGCCGCCTTCTTCCAATCTGTTTTCTATAATTTGAGCACCAATATCATCTTGCTCCTCTAATAGCTTATCCAACTCATTTAATTGGTTCTCAAAATCAAGTTCTGCCATTTTGCCACCAATATAGTTGTTGTACTGCCAGACTCCTCCTGCCAAAAGCAGTGCCATTACGATCAAAGAAACAAAATAAATATTTCTACGATTTTTAAATAAATCATTAAATTTCATGTACTACACCTCCACCTGTATTATTTCCAGCAATTTATAAAATAATACAAGCAGAGGCAAATATTTCACATTTATTTGCAATTATTTCTAACCATAGCATTACTTTGCAGATCCAAAGGTGTTCTTGCCACTCCTTTGTGCCAATTCTTCTATATTTATGATTTCAACCCCTTGATAGTAGTGCTTTAGGATATCTGTATACTTCGAACCATTCTTCGCCATTCCATCAGCGCCATATTGACTCAATCCCACTCCATGCCCATTTCCCACTACGGTAAATTGCATGCTTTCTCCCGCAAAGCTAATGTTGAAATTAGAGGAATTGAGTCTCAAAGCACCTCTTACAGCACTTCCACTCAATACTTTTCCACCAATCTCAATACTGGTAATTCTGCCGCCTTGGCTTCTGCCCAATATCTTAATCTGATTCTTGATATTTTTAGAAGTGAGCTTTACTCCACTATCCAGCTTTTTCATTGCTGCTATGAAGTCATTGACTTTCATTTCTAGGTTTGTAACCAGCTTTGGAGAATCGTCTTCATACTCACTTGCTACACTCCTTAAATAAGGAACTTTATTGGACCAAATCTCTTCCGAGTTCTCTGTTTTACCACCACTGGTTGAATGAAATACTGCTTCGATCAGTGTATTATTGTATACGATGACCTCACCCCTTGTGTCCAAAACTGCCTTTTCATATTTATCATAGTTATAAGTAATAGATTTTGGATCTTCAAAGGCCTGACAGCTAGCAAAATCTGTGCAAACATCTGCACCAGGGTGTTTGTCACAGCCCCCACCACCAAAGTCCTTTGCTTTCATTAAGGTATAGGTCCTAGCAGCTAGAGCTTGTGCCTTAAGTGCCTCCATATGAAATGCCGAAGGCATCTCTGCAGCCAGCACCCCTATAATATACTCTTCCAAATTCATTTCCCGAAGTTGGTTTTTCTCCACATCGAAAACTGATATCATGACATTGCCGAAGTTCTCAATTTTTTTGACCTGTGGATGTTCTTTCTCACATCCCTTCAGCACCAACAAAGGCAGAGCAAATACCACCAACATAAGCGCCAGCATCCCCACCAAAACCCTCTTCAAATAAATCCCCTCTTCCTCTGAATTTAAACAGGTATAGACACATGGACTAGTCCCACCAAATTTTAGAACGAACCAAGTGTAAGAGCGGCCAATGTGTCTTCCTGAAAAATAATCATATATACAATTGTATTGAAGGAGTTGGGAATATATGACTGTAATAAATTGTTACGTTTTGTCGAACGATTTGTTGAAAAAAACACCAAAAAAATGCTTTTTTATGTCGATATATTAGTAATAAGGCAGGTAAAAAACGAATTTGTAGAGAATATACAAAGAGAACTTCTAATTATGATGTTTTCAAACATTAAGGAGGGGGTATTATGAAAAAGCTGTTATGTAAAAGAATTGAATTTCTGAAAGAAAAACTATGTAAGCTTATAGAATTGTATGGCACCCAAAACCAAGAAGTACTGAAGTGTAGTCAAGAATTGGACAGGCTTATATTTAACTCCTATATAACACAGAGCAAATAGCTATGCTATTTGCTCTTATTTATAGCCATTTGC
>JAQSYB010000197.1 GCA_029256365.1 Clostridia bacterium | reverse complement strand
ACTAGATCAATCACTTTTTGATCTGCGTATTTCTCTGACCATGGTACAAGGGTATTATCAATATCAATGATTATTCCTCTAATAGAGTTTTTCTTTAGTATTTCAATATCTAACCCATAGGGAGAGCTTACATGTATATTCGGAATCAGATTGTTTTTCATGGCATACCTCTTTTTCATAGTATAAAATTAATTATACTATGAAAGAGACTATAGTAAAAGACATTAATAATTCTCATTATATAGTGCTCTATACAACTTTTTTATCGCTCTCTTTTCAATTCTAGAAACATAGGAGCGCGAAATTCCAAGCAAATAACAACCTTCTCACGGTTCTTAAGTATTTTCTCCATCTTTTGGTAGAGCTTCTTAATTTGCATCTTTAACTCTACCTCATCTAGAATCACATCACTATCACTGCCAAGTATATCAATTAAGGAAATTTCATTGCCTTCCTTATCGATGCCAATTGGATCATGGAGTGATACCTCAGTTTTGGTCTTTTTAGCTGCTCTTATAGTCATAAGTATTTCATTCTCAATACACCTTGCAGCATAGGTTGCCAGACGCGTACCCTTCGAGTCATCAAAGGTCATGATTGCTTTAATTAACCCGATGGTACCAATAGATATGAGGTCATCAATTTCTCTGCCTGTATTGGTATACTTCTTAACAATATGTGCAACCAGCCTTAAGTTGCGTTCAACAAGTATATTTTTAGCATCCTCATTGCCCTTTCTGTACTCATCAAGGTAGTACTGCTCTTCTTCAGCGTTTAAGGGCTGGGGAAAGGAGTTTACATTTTGGATATAACCAAAGAGCAAGAACAAATCCTTGATTGTAGCTGCAACTATTGATGAAAGGAAAAGCAACATGTACGCACACCTCCTATTTTATGTCACCTTAGATAATATGAAAAAAAATAGAAGAATGTGCATGTATCATGCAAAAAAAAATAAAGGAGACTGTAAAAGTCTCCTGGTTGTTCATCAAGTATCCCAAACGTAAAACATTGTATACAGCGCAAAAGTATACTGTTTGGTTGTACTTGTCTGCTTGTGAGACTAAAAAGCCCTACCTGATTCAATGAGGCATCCGTGCCTCTGAATCAGCGTCTGGCATCGTGCCAGCCTTACGGTCTTTTTTGCCACACTTTGCAGAGTACAACACAAACTGTATAAAATGCGCCTTAATACAAAGTTTTATTTTTCTACAAGCTTTATAAAAGTCTCCTTTTCTAAAAATTATCTTTTCGAATTCTATTGTAATAATTCACAATATTTCTTGGGTACTCTTCATTCATAATGCTTGAATTCAACAGAAAATCCGCTGTAGATTGATTCATTGCAACTGGTATATCGTATAGAACTGCAATTCTGAGCAAGGCTTTGACATCCGGATCATGGGGCTGTGATGACAATGGATCCCAGAAAAAAATCATAAAATCAACATCGCCATTTACGATACTAGCTCCAATTTGTTGATCTCCTCCCATAGGGCCGCTTAAAAAAGCTTTTACTTTTAAATTTGTTTCTTCAGATATTAGTTTTGCTGTAGTACCTGTCCCGCATAAATGATGATTATCTAATATATCTTTATTTTTCTTAACCCATTCAATCAGATCATGCTTCCTGTAATCATGAGCAATGAGTGCAATCTGCTTTCGTTTTCCCAACTTATACTCTTCCATGGTATATGCTCCTTTCAAGCTATAACTATTTTATAAATATATACAGCAAACGAAGGCAAATCTCCTTTATTTATATATATATATTAAATTTATTTTAAAGACTTTTCCCCAATTGCGCCTGAGCAGCGAACTGTTTTATAAAATATGATTGTGTGATTGCATAAAATAATCCCACATCGTGGGACTATTTCACTGGTTTATATTCCGTAAATATTTTACTCGAAATTTCTTTAAATAAAGGTGCTGCAGATTTTCCACCTGACTTCCCATTGTATACAAAGACTGTAATGGCATATTGGGGTTTGTCGGAAGGTACAAAGCCAGCAAACCAGCCATGTACAATTTCTCCATTCATAATTCCTGTCTCTGCTGAGCTGGTCTTTCCGCTGCTGCCACCGAATTTATCTAGATTTGCTTGTTGTCCGGTACCAGTTGTAGTAACGCCATGGAGTAATTCCTTTAGTATATCAGTTGTTAAAGTATTTAATATGGTTGTTTCATTTGAGCGTGCCAATGTCTCTATGGTTTCACCAGTCTTATCGTCAACCACTGCATCTATGATGTTTGGCATATTCATAATGCCATTGTTCGCTATAGCAGCCATCATTGTGGTTACTTGCAGAGGAGTTACTTGAATTTTGCCCTGTCCGATTGAGATATTGCCTATTCCATCCTCTTGACTTGTAGGAATATTGCCTGGCTTCTCTTCCAATAATTCATTGCACTGCTTTTCACCGAAGCCCATTTTTTTTGCCATATCAAGTATTTTATTTGCTCCAACACGGGTACCTAGTTTAACAAAGGTTGTATTGCAGGACAATGCAAATGCATCCTTTAAATTAATAGGGATATCCTTATGTGAATTGTATGAAGAGCATTTTATGATTTTGTTATTTACTTCTATTTCACCTTCGCATAAAAAAGTCTCTTCCGGCGTTATTAGGTTGTTCTCTATCGCAGCTGCTGCAACAACTGTCTTAAATATAGAACCTAAATCATAAGCTGAAATAGCCTTGTTTATCAGTTCATCATTCTTGCTGCTCAAATAATCTCCAATATTGTTGGGGTCAAAGTCCGGCGTACTTGCCATTGCAAGAATATCTCCACTTTTTACATCCATGACCACTGCACTGCCATTAATATAATTCTCTTTTAGTACATCTTCAACAATCATTTGTATATGAAAATCAAGAGTAAGCCTTATACCAAACTTTTCCACCTTGTCATCCAGCTCTATTTTTCTGAAGCCAAGGCTTGGAATTAAATTCTTATGACTATCAACAATTGCTACGATACGTTCTCCTCCACCCTGTTCCAAAAGACCATTCATACTCTTTTCTATGCCCAATAACCCTCTTGAGTCGCTTTTGCTGATATATCCTATTACATGTCTTGCCAAACTATCCTCTGAATAGCGTACCTTTTTCTCAAGCACACTAACACCTTTTACCGCACCTTTCTCAATAGAATTCAGTTCGACATTATTAAAATCCTTGGCCTCTATTTCAAAGGAACCGGCTGCTTCCTTTATCATTTTTAGTATGTCTTCCTTGTGCACTCCAGCAGCCTTAGCTACTAAAGCGGCAGTTTCCTCCCTTTTGTCAATATACTCAGATACAGCGATGTATTTATTTAGTTTTCTATCAGTGAAGGGTATCATATTTCTATCATATATCTGACCCCTTGCAATGTTGCTCTCAATAATATATTGTCTTTGATCTGCTGCTCTTATTAAATAGCTGTCTCCCTTTACCACCTGAATCCAAAATAGTCTAGCAGTAATTGCTGCAAAAAAGAAAAGGAACAATATTCCCAAAGTTTTATGCCGCTTTTGAACTATTGTCAAATGATAAGCTTCTGTATTTTCATTTTGCTTATTCTTTTCTTCTTCCAATACAAAACCCCCAATATGTTAAACTTATTTTTATTATTGTCAAAACCAATGGGGTTCATTCAAAATTCGGCGATAAAAAGACCTGCAAGATGAAAATGCAGGTCTTTTTTATATATTCTTATTATTGTTCACTCTCTATGATTGATCTGATTTTTGCCACCATGATATCAATTGCAACCTTATTGTGTCCACCTTCGGGGATTATGATATCAGCATAGCGTTTTGTAGGTTCCACAAACTCAATATGCATGGGTTTCACAACAGATACGTATTGTGCGATTACAGATTCTAAGGTTCTGCCACGATCCCTTATATCTCTCGTAATTCTGCGTAAAATGCGAACATCTGCATCTGTATCAACAAATATTTTGATGTCCATAAGCTCTCTCATTTTAGGGGAATCCAATACCAAAATACCTTCCACAATGATGATATCTCTGGGCTCAACAGTGATGGATTCTTTTTTTCTATTATGAATCGTGAAATCATACTGTGGCTTTTGCACTGCTTGTCCCTTCAGCAATGCTTCTAAATGTGCGATTAATAGCTCTGTATCAAAGGCTAAGGGATGGTCGTAATTTACATTCACTCTTTGCTCGGAAGGCAGGTGACTTTGATCTTTATAGTAGCAGTCCTGCTCTATGATAGATGCTTTCTTTTTCGGTATACTTTCAAAGATTGCTCTCGCAATTGTACTTTTACCAGATCCCGTTCCTCCTGTGATTCCAACAATCACCGGCCTTTTACTCCTCACATTACTCTCCATCCTTACGCTCCCTTCTTAATATATCAAATTTGGCTACAGGCTTTGACATTTTCATTTTTACAATCATTTGAGGATGCGGTGCAGCATCTATTGGCTCTCCTTCTTCATCCCACATCTCTTCAAGCTTCTGTGCAAACATATCTCTTTGTGGTCCTATTATTTCAATTTCGTCACCGATTACCATTTTGTTGCGCTGTTCTAC
>JAQSYB010000196.1 GCA_029256365.1 Clostridia bacterium | reverse complement strand
TTTTTAGTACATTCCCATGTCTCCGCCCATACCAGGTGCTGGCATTGGCTTTTCCTTTTCTGGAATATCGGATACAATGCTTTCTGTTGTCAGAAGCATAGAAGCAACTGATGCAGCATTTTGCAGCGCTGATCTTGTAACCTTTGTTGGATCAACAATACCGATTGAAATCATATCAACATACTTCTCATTTAATGCGTCAAAGCCGATACCTGGCTTGCTTGACATTACTTTTTCAATCACTACGGAACCTTCCAATCCTGCATTTTCTGCTATTTGTCTTACAGGCTCTTCTAGTGCTCTCTTTATAATTTTAACACCTGTTCTTTCATCGCCTTCAGTTTTATCGATAAGAACTGATACTGCTTGGATTGTGTTTGCCAGTGCAGTACCACCGCCTGGTACGATACCTTCTTCTACCGCAGCTCTAGTTGCTGCCAATGCATCTTCAATTCTTAGCTTTCTTTCCTTTAGCTCTGTTTCAGTAGCAGCACCAACCTTGATAACAGCTACACCGCCAGAAAGCTTTGCAAGTCTTTCCATCAGCTTTTCTTTATCAAAATCAGATGTAGTTTCTTCAATCTGAGCCTTGATTTGTCTTACTCTTTCTTTTATGTCAGCTGTTTCGCCAGCGCCGTCAACTATTATCGTATTTTCCTTTTGAACCTTAACTTGCTTCGCTCTACCAAGCTGCGCTAAAGTAGTTTCCTTCAGGTCTAATCCTAGTTCCTCTGTAATAACCTGACCTTTTGTAAGCACTGCGATATCTTCAAGCATTGCTTTTCTTCTATCACCAAAGCCTGGAGCCTTTACAGCTACACAAGTAAATGTGCCTCTTAGCTTATTCAATACCAATGTTGATAATGCTTCACCTTCAATATCTTCAGCTATAATTAGAAGCTTTTTGCCCTGTTGAACAATTTGCTCAAGCAATGGCAATAATTCCTGTATGTTAGAGATTTTCTTATCTGTAATTAAAATGTATGGGTCCTCTAATATCGCTTCCATCTTTTCTGTATCTGTAATCATGTACATGGATACATATCCTCTATCGAACTGCATACCTTCTACGATATCAAGGTTTGTTCCAAATGTATTGGACTCTTCAACAGTGATAACACCATCCTTGCCTACCTTCTCCATAGCTTCTGCTATCAAGCTTCCAATGCTGTCATCTCCTGCTGATACTGAAGCAACTTGTGCGATGGCTTCTTTGCTTTCAATAGGCTTTGAAATCTTCTTCAACTCTTCTACTGCTATTTCTACAGCTCTGTTGATACCTTTTTTTACGATCATTGGGTTTGCCCCTGCTGCAACGTTCTTCAAGCCTTCTCTGATGATTGCTTGTGCAAGCAATGTAGCTGTTGTAGTACCATCTCCGGCTACATCATTTGTCTTTGTTGCAACTTCTTTCACCAACTGAGCACCCATGTTTTCAAAAGGATCCTGAAGTTCAATTTCTCTTGCTATTGTAACACCATCATTTGTGATAAGTGGTGAACCAAATTTCTTATCAAGTACAACATTTCTTCCCTTTGGTCCTAAAGTTATCTTAACTGTGTCAGCTAGTTGATTCACGCCTTTCTCTAAGGCTCTTCTAGCTTCTTCACCGAATTTTACTTGTTTTGCCATCTCAATTGCCTCCTTTTATTATTGAACTATAGCCAATATATCGCTTTGTCTTATTATTAAGAATTCATTGCCATCCATTTTTACTTCTGTGCCAGCATACTTTGAATATATAACCTTGTCGCCCACCTTCACTTCTAGTGGAACTTTTTTGCCGTCAACAATTTCACCGCTTCCAACAGCAAGAATTTCACCCTGCATTGGCTTTTCTTTGGCAGTGCCTGGTAGAACGATACCACTCTTTGTTGTTTCTTCGCTCTCCATAACCTTTAAAACTACTCTGTCTCCTAATGGTTTAATATTCATTATAACCCTCCTTAAGTTATTATTTTTCAATTTTATTTATTAGCACTCACTCACGCCGAGTGCTAACCACATATATAATGATAAATAATGAGTTTTCTTCACGCAAATTCATTATTTATCCATATATCCCACATATCAGTTATTATTGCTAATTATATCATATTGTATTCAATATGCATTATATTTCTCGCGTTTTCTCCGAATATATCCCGATATTGCTAGATTGATAGAAAACCACTCGAAAATCAGCCTCTACAATAAAAATCATGCATACTGAAATGGCATACATGACTTTAATACAAATACATTATATTCATTTGGATTCAATAATATGCGAGATAACACAAGCAGCATTCCTTGCGGAATGTGCCTTGGTCATCCCCTACGTAAACATCATGATTACAATGGGTAAGAATATTGCAGGTATCAGGTTTCCAACCTTGACCTTTTTGAGCTCTAGTATGTTGCAGCCTACACCCATAAGGAGTATCCCCCCTACCGCAGTCATTTCAAGCACCACTGCGGCACTTAAATAGGGCTGCAGGAAGGATGCCAGAAGTGTAATGGCTCCCTGATAAATGAATACTGGCAGTGCAGAGGCTGCCACACCGATACCCATAGTAGAGGCAAATACAACGGATATCACTCCGTCCATTACTGCTTTGGTATATAGGGTATCATGATTATTAGCCAATCCACTTTGAAGAGAGCCCATAATCGCCATAGAACCTACGCAAAAAAGCAAACTTGCAGTTACAAAGCCTTGTGAAAAATTGCCCTTAAAGCCCTTTAGTCTATCCTGAACCTTGTTTCCAAAGCTATCCATTCTTTTTTCGATATCGATCCATTCACCAAGTGCCGCTCCCAAGACCAAGCTGAATATTACAACTAGGGGATGTTCCGTTTTCATTGCAAAGTTGACCCCCAGCATAAGCGTAAAAAAGCCCAAGGCTGCTATAACCAAATCTCCAAAACGCTTGGGCAAACCTTTTTTAAGAAAACTCCCTATAATTCCACACACAATAATAGCTGCTGCGTTTGCAACAGAGCCTAATAATATCATTTGTACCCCTCCCAAATTAATTAGGATGCAGTAGAAGCATCCCTACATGTATCATTGCGGGCATACACATGGGTATGCCCCTACATTTGAATTGGCTTTATTTTATCTTTTGGTCCCTGGCAAAATAAAATAGGTATTGCTGGGCAAATCCTGCCAGCTTTCCAAACTTGGTCTTTGCAAATTCCTGAATTTCCTTCATGGAAACATCCTGATGAATATAGAAATGCTCTGTTACCCTTTTGACCCATACATCTACAGGATAGGCTTCGTGCTTCTGCATAGAAAAAAGCATAATGCAATCCGCCACCTTGGGTCCTACCCCTGTTAGCTTCAAAAGTTCTTTCTTTGTAGTTTCCATACTCAGCTTGGATATTGACTCTAGGTTAACCTCACCTTGCTTGATAAGTCTCGCTGTTTGATAGATGTATTTGCAGCGATATCCTGCCTTACACAGATCTATCTGATCTATTTCAGCCTGTCCCAGCTTATCAAGAGCAGGAAAGCTATAATAGATTTTATCTAAATAAGGGATTGGCTCTCCAAAGACTTGTGCGAGGACATCAATGCTTTTAGATATTCTGGGTATGTTGTTGTTGGCCGAGAGAATAAAGGATATCAGCATCTCCCAGGGCTCTTGATTCAAGATTCTGATACCCTTGCCATACTCTATGGCAGCCTTGAGAATATCGTCCTTTGAAAGCTCCTCCTGAATGCTGCTGTAATCTCTACCCAAGTCAAAGTAATGGTACCAGATTTTCTCAAAGTCATCCTTGTTGGTATTTTTCAGGACAACTCTTTCATTGCTATAATCTGACTTCACATTTATCACTTTGCCATAAGCAACTCCTGTATAACTCCCATCCGCTTCCTTACTCCAACGAAAGCATTGTCCGCATTCAAAGATATGCTTGGCATCAAAGTGTTCTATCTCCTCAAGCTGTATACCATTATCAATTTCAATTATCCTCATGGAAACTACTTCACTACTCCTCTGACAGTAATATCGGCACTCAGAACATTTATGCCTGTCATATACTCAATGTCTTCAATTATTTGTTTTTGGAACTCGCCCATAATTAGATCTATTCTAGGAGCAAGCTTTACAGCAACATCTATACCCAAATGGATACCATTAGATTTGTTTTCTATTCTTACTTTTAAGACCTTACTAATTCTCTCTGTCTTGGTGGCACAGATCGCAATCATCTGCACCAACACATTCTTGGATATCTCATACTTGCCCATATAGCTGAA
>JAQSYB010000195.1 GCA_029256365.1 Clostridia bacterium | reverse complement strand
TGCTATTGGGCAGCAATCCACTTTTAATACATGATCCCAGCTTTATTATTTCCTTTGCATGCATCTATTCCATATGCCTTTTTCATCAGCCCTTGAACAATTGGATGCATTTTATGCCCTCTTGGATGAGAAGCAGCTTGGCACTATCCATTGCAGTTTGGATTGGAATCACACCTGTGCTGGTTTATTATTTCAACTATATTTCCATTATTAATATTTTTCTTAATGTATTGGCTGTGCCCATTGTTTTTCTTATCACCTTAGCAGGCTTTGTGGCAGTAGTACTTGGAATATTTCTGCCATCACTTGCCCTGTTTATCTTTGCAGCATCTTATTATTTGCTGAAGCTTCTTTACTTTATCAGCGAAAAGGCATTGCTGCTTCCCTTTACCGGCTTTCACATTCCAACCTTACCCGAGTATATAAATTTCTTGTATTATCTAGTGCCCTTGATGATGGTTGAGGATTTCTGGAAATATAGGAGTTTGGGTTTTAAAAGAGGCTATAAGGCTGCAATCATTGTAGGAGTTTGTGTTGTGATGATAACCAATATGATGCCAAGCAGGTACTTGAAGCTGTATTTTATAGATGTTGGGCAGGGAGACTGCAGTGTCATCCGTACACCTGATCATAAAGTCATCCTTGTAGATGGAGGCGGCAGCAGCGATTGGCAAAAAAACAGCTATGATATAGGCAAACAGGTTACAGTTCCTGCCTTGCTGCATATTGGAGTTTGGCAGGTGGATACTGTGATTGTCTCGCACATACATGATGACCATTTAGGAGGTGTGCTCTCTATATTGGATGCCTACAAGGTTGGACAAGTAATCCTGCCAGCCAGTGATAGATATGGAGAAGGGGAGTTTACTTCTGAAAACCTTGAGAAGCTGCAAGAGCTTTGCAGCAATAAGAATATTCCATTGAGACATCTGCAGGCCAATGACAGCATCATAACAAACAAACTGAGCCTTAAGATCTTATCCCCCCAAAAGCCCTATATACAAAATACCGATTCAGATGTAAACAACAATTCTCTTGTATTTAAGCTGACCTACAAAGATTTCGATGCTCTTTTTACAGGAGATATTCAGCAGGAAGCAGAGCAAACGCTGCTGCAAAAGGATATTCAATGCGATGTCTTAAAGATTGCACATCATGGCAGTCCCTATTCAAGCATGGAGGGCTTTGTAGAACTAACTGATCCCGAATTAAGTATAATCTCCGTAGGGAAAAATAATTATGGGCATCCTTCCAAAGAGGTGATAGGAAGGCTTGAGAAAGCAGGCAGTCTGGTATATCGTACGGATGCACAGGGGGCTGTTATGCTGTCTACAGAGGGCAAGAAAATAAAAATAAAAACAGTAAGATAAATTTTATTAAATGAAAGGTGCACTGTTAGAAGCAGTGCATCTGTTATATAATGTATAGAGACAATGGTATTCTATACGTCATACATCATTTTCAAGCCTATAATAGGTGTCATCCTGAAGGAGGAACCACTGAAGGATCTGAAGTATATTGGTAAGATCCTTCGCTTTGCTCAGGATGACAAATGATAGCAAATAAAGTTGATGAAAATTGAGATAGACGAAAGGATAGATAACTTATAGAGGTGATTATTTGAGTATTAGAAGTGAAATATGGAAGCTTTCTTATCCGGTTATGATTGTAATTACACTACATACCTTGTTTGGAATTATAGATTTAAAGTTTATATCCTATTTGGGAACTGCACAGACTGCCGGAACGGTATTGGCCTCCTCATTGCTGGAGGTAGTATTTGTACTGTCCAGCTTAATTAGCGCAGGTACTATGGCAATCGCGTCTAGAAGCATCGGTGCTGGGAATGTAGTGGAATATGAAGACGTATCCAAACAAAGCATATTGTTTTCCATATTACTTGGTGCACTGATATTTACAGTTATTTTAGTATTTAAGCATGAACTACTTGGTATATTCAATGGTACAGAAGAAGCAATATTCTATGCTCTAGAGTATGTAAATATTGTATTTATAACGGTGCCAATCAATATTATTTCTGCCGTTTTGATTGCAATATTGCATGCAAAGGGTGATACCAAAAATCCGATGATTGCATTGGTTGCAGCCAATGGAATGAATATTGTCTTGGATTGGCTGTTTATCATAGTTTTTGATTGGGGAGTTGCTGGAGCAGCCAGCGCAACACTTTTAGGCATTGCATTTTCTTTGGTATATCTGACTTATGCAGTGCTAAAGGCCTTGAAAATAAACCTCGTACATTTATTTAGCAAGGTGAAGCTAACGACTGTCATGCTGCGAAGAATAGCAAAGGTAGGCTTCTACTCTGTTTTATACAGCATCACTCGTCCTTTTACTGGTATGATGATGTTTCAAATTGCAGCCAGAAGCGGGGATAGTGCGATTGCTGCTTTTGGGATCGGGGGCAGATGGTTTTCCTTGATGTTTATTATAATAGGGGCCTTGGAGACAGCGATATCTATCATGGTAGGACAAAGCATGGGAAGTAAGAATATGGATAGAATTGGTCTTCTGGTAAAAGAGGGCTTAAGGATTGCAATGATAAGTGTGTTAGCATTGGGAATTCCCTATGTATTATTTGCTAAATTTCTCATGCAGATATTTATTCAGGACCAAGAGGTTATTGAATTTGGAATAAGATATTTGAGAATCGTGTTTGTTGGACTGCTGTTTATACCTTTTACAACGGTGTTTAACGCAGTTTTCAAGGGAGCGGGTGACACTGCTCCGCCTATGACAGGTGCATTGATCGCAAATTGGGCAGTCAAAATACCCTTGGCATATTTATTGAGTGTTTTGGGGTTGAATTCCGACGGAGTCTGGACAGCCATAGCAATATCGGTGGCAGCAGAAGCCTTGGTGGTTTGGCTGCTGTTTAAAAGAGGCAAATGGAAAGAAAAAGTAGTTTAGCAAATTATAATATGTGAGGGTGTAATAAGATGAGTTATAAAGCTTTTGCCAATGACATAAAGGCTGGAGAGGTAAAGAAGGTATATTTGCTATATGGAGAAGAAAGCTATCTGCTGGACCGAGCTAGAGAGCTTTTGAAGGCCAGTGTAGTAACTGCCTTTCCTGAGCTGAACTTCAATTCCTTGGATGGAGAGGCTTTGACGGTTGAGCAGCTGCAAAATGCATGCGATACCTTTCCCTTTGGCAGTGAAAAGAAGTTGGTTGTTGTGAGGCAGCCTGCATTTCTGAAGAAAACCAGTAAAAAAGGGGAGGAAGAGCAGGAGGATGGCGGCGATGAACAGGACACAGCGGTTCAAAAGGATGGCGGTGAGCTAAAAGGCTATCTGGAGCTGCTAAAACAGCTTCCTGATTCATGCTGCTTGCTGCTTTTATATTATGGGGATATGGGAAAGTCAAAAAAGATCACTGATGCCATAACAAAGGATGGAGCGGTGTATGAATTTAAAAAGGCTGAAAAAGACGAAGTGACAAAATGGGTCAGAAACAGCTTTAGCAAATCCAATAAAAAAATAGGTCTAAAAGCCTTGGATCATTTTATTGTGCAGACTGGTTATTTAGATAAAAACTCTGAAAAAAACTTATATGATTTAGAGAATGAAATCAACAAAATTGCAGCCTTTGCAGGGGATGCAGAAGAAGTTACCTATGAACACATTCAGTCAGTAATGCCCAAAAGCTTGGAAAATGATATTTTTAAGCTGATAAACAGCTGTGCGGAGAAAAGAATATCGGAGAGCTTAAGCGTGCTTCATGATCTGCTGATACAAGGGGAAGAGATTTTTGCTGTGCTGGCTATGATTACAAAACAGATTCGAACCATGACGGCAGTGTTGGAGCTTAGTAAAAAGGGCTTGGATGCAAAATCGGCGGCTGCAAAGCTAAAGGTTCATGAGTTCTATGCGAAAAACTGTTTGAATCATGGCAGGAAAATTGGAATGGATGGCTTGGTAAAGGGATTAAACAATTGTGTAGCAGCTGAAATGAGTGTGAAGTCCGGTAAAATGGAAAAAAGATTGGCAATAGAAATGTTAATTATAAATCTATTTGAATAAGCACAAAAAAATTATAAACCCCGACGTGAGTCGGGGTTTCATAATTAAATAGCTACGTTGAGCTTTTTTGACAATCTTGATTTTTTTCTAGCTGCTGTATTCTTGTGGATTGTTCCCTTCGCAACAGCCTTATCAATAAGACTAGTTACCTTTTGGTAATTTGCCTTTGCGATAGTTAAGTCTCCGGCCTTTATAGAATCCTCATATTT